>JADLDQ010000408.1 GCA_020846575.1 Burkholderiales bacterium | reverse complement strand
GTTCACTCGGAAGGCCCGCGAGGATCTCCGCCAGCCGCTTGTGGAAGGCGGGCGCCGAGAAGCGTTCTTCGGACCGCACCTTGCCGAGGTATTCGTGCGCGGCGCGGACGAGCGCGAGGTCCGCGGCCTTCTCCACCGCCTCCGCATAGAAGGAGTAGTACAGGGGGTATTGCGGGCCGAGGTACTCCCACACCGCCGGCGCGCGGTTGACCAGCAGCGGAACCTGGCGCTCGATGCATTCCAGCAGCACGGCGTCGGCACCGGCGTCGCAGAGGTGCAGGAAGAGGAGGTTCGACGTGATCAGCTCTTCGTAGGCCTTGGGATCCGGCAGGGTCCGGACCTCGGCGGTCTCTAGCATGCCGGGCAGCAATTGCCGGTGCAGCGGCTTGTGTTCCTGGGCCAGACGTTCGGCGAAAGTCTCGGGCGTCAACTCGTGCACCAGGACCTTCGCGTACGCCGAACGAGGCAGCATGAAGATGGCGTGCAGGCAACGGTACTGCGAGCCCACTTGGACGAGCGCCGGGCGGGGGTTGGCCTGGAAACGCTCGAACGACCACAACGGCTTGTCGGTCTGGAGCGGATGCGGCACCGAATGGACCGGCACCTGCGTTTGGTCCTTCAGGACCATGCGGTGGTATTCCGACAAGGTGATCAGCGTCTTGCAGGCGGGTTTCATCTCGCGCCAGCGGGGGTTCTGCAGCACCGCGGGGAAGCGGTCCACGTCCAGGGTCATCCAGTCGGGGAGTCTTGGCGGCGTATGCAGGATGCCGACCCACGGCAGGTCGGGCACGAGCGCGCTGGGCTGCAATGGACGGGAATACTCGATGTCCAGGACCGGATGCAGACGCACCGCGGGGTGCTCGAAGCTCTTGGGCATCGAAGCGATCGCGCCGGCAAGCGCGCGCCAGGCGCCGTGCACGGATGCGGCGCGGGCGGGCGGCGGTTCCACGAGTTCCAGGCGTTCGTGGATTTGGCGCATGGCCGCTTGGGGCGCGGGCGCTGCCTGCGGCCTTGGCGCGGCGGGCGCTTGCTGAGGCGCGGCGGCCGGCTGCGGCGCGGGCATCTCGGGCACCGGACCGAAATCGGTAGCTTCCAGCATCTTCAGTTCGGCAAGGGCCAGCGCGCGGCTGGGGGCCAGGCCGAGCAGGCGTTTCCAGAGCGGCGGGCGGCGCATGCTGCGGTAAAGCATCTCGCGGTGAACGGCGCGCAGGACGGTGAGGTGATGCTGCTGCTGCCGCAGCTCGTGAGCCAGCGCCTGGTACATGCGGCGTTGTTCGGAACGTACGCGCCAGGACTCCTGAAGCTCGTTTTTGGCTCCGGTATGCTGGCGGCGCGCCTCGCTCAGGCTCTGGTTGAGCAGGGCCGCATGTTGCTCCAAAGCTTTCTTGGCGGCCAGCAATTCCTTCTCCGCCGCCTGCCGCCGGGCGTTCTGCGCGTTAAGCCTTTCGATCTCAGCCTGCCTCCTTGCGTTCTGCGCGTTCAGTACTTCGATCTCCGCCTGCAGCCGGGCGTTCTGCCCGTTCAGCTTTTCGATCTCCGCCTTCCGCCGGGCGTTCTGCCCGCTCAGCTTTTCGATCTCTGCCTGAAACTGGGTATTCCGTTCCTGTTCCTTGGTCATGGCGGCCTGCATGCTGTCCCGCGCATTCCGCAACTCGCGCACCTGGATGCGGTAGCCCGGCGCGATGGGATCGAATTCCGAGCACAGGTTCTCCGCAATGCGTATATCGTTCTCGATTGCAGGCGGATAGCCGAAACAAGAGCGCAGGCTTTCGTCTTCGCGGCGCAGGTAAAATCGATTCAAGCCGGTCGCGAGGGCCAGCGCGTAGCCGGCCTGAAGCACCGCCGGCTCCCAATGTTGCCAGGGCTGGGCTGGGCCATTGGCAGAATGATGCGGCGGGCTCTCCTCGATCACCAGCACGCGCGGGCGCCAGCGCGTGAGGTCCGCGCCTTCCAGGACTTCCTGCTCCGCGCCCTCTACGTCGATCTTCAGAAAGTCGATCTCGCTGACTTTGTGCTCGGCGCAGATCTCGGCGAGCGTTCGCACCTCGACTTCGTATTCTTTCGCTGCTTGCAGGCCGGGCGCCGCCGCGGCGAGTTGGGCATCGAAACTGGAGAAGGCGATCTGCGCGCTTTGGTGGAAGACCCGCCGCCCGCGGCGAGCGCCGGCGGCTACGTTTAGGTTGATGTCGCGCGGCCGGGCCTCCTGGAAGCGTTTCCACGCCTCGGGCACCGGCTCGATGTTGATGCCGTGCCAGCCCAGGTCGTAGAAGAATTTGGTCACCGAGAGCGCCGACGGATCGCACGCGCCGACATCGATGTAGAAACCCTGCGGCTTGGACCGGAAGACCCGGTTCAATAGGACGTCTTCGAAATCTTGAGCGTACGAAATCATGGCCGGGCACTGGACCCCGGGATTATCGGATATGGACAGAGGAACGACAGCCTCAAGCGGAACCCTTTCTCGGCGAACAAGTTATATTAGGCCGGCGGTGTAGGGAGGCAAACGCAAATGACGATGAAGGCAGGCGTGCGCGCAATAAACAGGCCCACCGGGATAAGAAATGCTTCGCGTGGGCGCTTTATCCCCAGGTGGCCGCGGCGAACCTCTACCAGTTCAGATCCTTTTCGTACCCGAGTTGTACCAACG
>JADLDQ010000406.1 GCA_020846575.1 Burkholderiales bacterium | reverse complement strand
CGCTGTATCGAGTGGTTCAGATGAAAATAAGCAGTGGTCAAAATGGACGCCAGGAGCAAATTTTGAAATACACATCAATAATCCAGGTGCGTTTAATAGGGTTTCAAAAGGCCATGAGTATTATGTAGACTTTACTCCGGCTGATGTCGCTGTAGCAGTCAACGGGTAGGGATGAATAGTTTTACGACAAAACAGATTGTCGTGAAAATATCGGGAAATATGAATGACAAGCATAGAAAGATACTTATTAGGCTTACTTGTCAAGCGGGCAGTACGCTACAAACGGAGGAAAAATAATATGAGTCCAGTAATTAAAACTATCATAGAGAGATTAATCAGGTCGGGCATTGCAATAGCACTGCCTCAGATAATCATGTTTGTTCCGGCCGTTATGGAGATGATACCGCCTCCATACAACCTGATACTGACACCTGTATTAATGGGTATAGCCAAAGGTCTTAGGGACGGGTTCCCGCAGGCTCCTTGGCTTAAGTATATTCCGTTCTAATTCCTATGGGAGGGTGTAGATGTGACTAAGGACGAAATAAGGGATATTATCGAGGATGCTTTAGAAACGAAAATGAGGGAGTTCTGGGTAGATAGGGAACTCCATTATAAACATCATGCTTTTATAGACAGGTGGATGCAATGGGCAGATGACACATCCAAGACAGTAAGGCATACTGTTATTAAGTTTATAATATTAGGGCTCCTGGGTTTGTTAGCGTTGGGGTTTTTTATTAGGTGGAAACAATGATGACATTCAATGATGAAGAGATAATTAAGTCAGCCATGTGGTCTGCCATGTACATTACGGCGTCACCACATGAATGGACTTGGACGCAAACAGAGCAAGAGAATATGGCGAGAGCATTAATGATATTAAGCAAGAAAAGCGATATGGAGAATCAGTTGGATATACTGAGTAGGCGGATAGAGGCATTTTCTGCACAGTATAGAGTGGATAATTTATTGAAGAGAGTAAATGCGTTAGAGGATTTACATGAGAGTAAGAGGGTTGGGTAATGAGCTTTGACAAGAACTACCCAAACAGAAAGGACTGGAGAAAGCCATACATGGATTCAAGACGTTTTGACAGGTCATGCCGTAATCACAGGAGTTGTCCTTGGTGCAGAGGTAAATTGAAATATAAGTATGCTAAACAGGTGAGTATCGTGGATGATCCGCACGAGAGGGTATTGGTAAATGAGTAAACAGATAATAGTCACCTGTTGCGGTGACTGCCCATATAACGATGCGCCTATTGACAACAAGACATGGTACTGCATGGAGCCATCGGGGATAAGTAGTGATGGTATTGGTGTACTGCTTGGTGAGAACAAGATTAAGACATTAAAGAGTATTCCGGCATGGTGTCCGTTGGGGGACTTGCGATGAGTAATTACATCTGTGAGTGTGGCGTATCGAATATAGACAGCGCTGAAGGCTATGTGCAGGGATGTGATTGCCATGTTAATGATAAAACCCCAGAGGAACGCACACATGACCTGATAGGGGACATGACCCAGATATGCAGGGACTATCATGAAATGAAAGAGCGGATGGCTCAGGTAGAGGTGTGGTTCCAGAGTGTAGGCGATAGGCTTGGGACGATAGAGAAGCGGGTATGCGGCATGAGTCAGGCACTAAAGATATGGGTTGACGGCAGAGGGGGCAGGAGTTGAACAACAGAGCATACAGGCGTTTCATGCGAGAAGTGAAAATAAGCAAGCGGACTAAGCATAATTTATTTTACGACCGCGTTGCCGACAACCCAGTATTAAGGGGATCGTTAAGCAAAACTGTTACATTGTGTTCATCGCCAATGTGTTGTGGAAACAAGAGGGCTACGGAAGGGCCTACGAGACAGGAGAGACGGGCAGATGAAAAAAGAAATAGTAATTTGCGATAAATGTAAACGTCAATTAAATGATGGCGAGCGATATGTTACAAGGTGTATCTCTTCATCAACTTACGATACGAGAGCTGAGGATGTTTGCATGGAGTGTGTTTATCCAAATGTTACATCAACTACAGCTACAATCGCTACGACAACGGCTGTTGGAATTGATCCTAAATTCATTAAAGCAGTCAACGAGGAGTTCTGGGATATATTATGAAACTATCAGATAACTTTCAGGCATCCGAGTTTATTTGCCGCTGTCAGAAATGCAATTACTCAACAGAGGAAGCGGTAGAGAAATACATTAACCGGAACTTAATTATCTTGTTAGAGCAGATACGGCAGATGGTTAACAGGCCATTGATAATTACATCCGGTATACGGTGTCCTGAACACAACAAGGCAGTAGGCGGTGCAGATAGCTCAACTCATTTACGGGGCGAGGCGGCAGATATACAAATAGGCGGCTCACGAGACAGATATGAGCTTGTTATGGCGGCCATGACAAAGGGTTGCCAGCGTATAGGCGTGTACAAGGAACAGAGCATAGTGCATGTGGATGTAAGCACACATGGCGTGCCGCAGGATGTGTTATGGATACATTAAGACTTATGTACCATGAGTACAAAGAGGTCGGCTGCCGTT
>JADLDQ010000255.1 GCA_020846575.1 Burkholderiales bacterium | reverse complement strand
CCTGGCGTTCGAGGGGGCGCGCATGATAGAGCGCGGCATCTGGCCGGCGCGGAGCCGGCTGATTCCCGTCGCGCCCTGAGGCCCGCGCGCCGGGCGTTCGAACCTGGTTCAGCTTGAGCCCGGAAGTCTTCACGAGATCGGTCCACTTCCTGATCTCGTCGCCGAGGAGCTTGCCCAGATCCTCCGGCGTGGTGTAGTCGGTCTCCTCGCCCTGAGCCACCACCCGCTTCGCCACGTCGGGAAGGCCCAGGGCCCTCTTCACCTCCGCGTTGAGGCGCGCGATGATGTCCGGGGGCGTGCCGCCGGTGGCGAACAGGGCGAGCCCGGGCAACCCGCAGGCGGCACGGCAGCGTCCGGTCGCCCGCAGCGCCCGGTCGCCCGCAGCGTCATGGTCGACTTGCATCGGGTCTGCAGCGGCGATTGTGAACGGCTGGTCTTTCTCGACAGGCGCCGCTTCGTGAGCCGCGCACAGCGCATGGGACTCAAACCCGAAGTGGTGTTGCCGCGCCACGATGCCTCCGGCAAGAGCGATCCGCGAGGCACCGGCTGGAGCGCGGCGAGCGGCTTCGCCGCTGCTGCCGGCAGGAACTCGTTCCCGGCTCCTGCGTCAGTTCCCTCCGTACTTCCAAAGGCCGTTGCGAGGCTTACGCCAGCTTTTCCAGTTGACCAATCGAGCGACGCTGATCGGCCCCCCTCTCAAAGCACATGCCGGCGCTACTCCAGTTTGATGCGTGCGGCGGCAACCACTTTGCGCCACCTGGCCAGCTCGTCGTCGATGCGCCGGGAGACTTCGGCGCCTTCCTGCCAGACCATTTCCAGGCCGAGCGCTTCCAGCCGCACGCGTGCGCCGGATTCACTGAAAATGCCTCGCAGGGTATCGCGCAACAGCGTCACCGCCGGCAGGGGCACCGCCGGCGGCACGAAGATGCCGTACCAGTTGCTGATGACGAGGTCCGGCCAGCCCTGGGCAGCGAGAGTCTGCAACTGCGGCAACAACGGCGATCCGCGCACGGCGGTGATACCGAGCGCGTTGAGTCTCCCGGCCTTGACATGCGGCAGCGCCTGCTGCAGCGGCCCGCAGCTGAACGAGGTCTCGCCGGAAAGCACCGCGCCGGTCGACTGCGCGATCCCGCCGTAGGGGACGTGTGTCACGTCGATGCGCGCGGTCTGCTTGATCAGCTCGAAGCAAAGCTGGGACAGCGAACCCAGTCCCGAGGACGAATAATTGAGCTGCCCGGGACGGGACTTCGCCAGCGCTATCAGCTCCGCCAATGACTTGACGCCCGAGGACGGATGGGCCGTGACCACGTTCAGGTCCTCGGCCGGAATCCCGATCGGGGCCAGGTCCTTGCGCGGGTCGTACCCGACTTGAATGAGCGCCGGCGCAATGACGAAGGGCTGCGCTGGCGTCAGCAGCAACGTATGGCCGTCCGCGGGAGACTTCGTCACGAGCTGCGTGCCGATGGTGCCGGTCGCGCCCGCGCGGTTCTCCACGATGACCGGCTTGCTCCACACTTCGGTCATGCGCTGCGCCGCGAGTCGGGCCATGATATCCGGCGGACCGGCCGGAGGAAACGGCACGACAATGCGCACGGGTCTCGAAGGAAACACGTCCTGGCCAAAGCCGGGGCCGCTGCACAAGCCACTGGCAAGCAGCGCTGCTGCAAATCCTGCGATGGCGCGCATCTTGTTCTCCCTTCTCGACTGGTCGCTGCAAATCCGAGCCTTGCGCCTGCTGCCGGCGACTTGCCGCGTGGCTCGACAAGGCCCAGCCCATTGGCGGGCCATTGGCGCCACCCCGGACTTCATCACTCGGTTTCTCACCTTCAGTTCCATGTTCCGGTATCACGGTATTACCCCAGATCCGTGCCCGGAACAACCGCAGCCGCCCCGCCAGGGCGAATGAACATGCGACCAGGCGCGGCGCGGCCGTCCGGCTCGTCTTATTCACCGCTTCACTGCGTCTGCTCCTGCGCTGAGCAAACCATTCCCTCCCGCGCTCAGCAATCGATGACGAACACGTCCTGCGGCGTCTTGTGCAGGCGCTCGGCAGCGCCGTTCCGTATCAGGTAGTCGTCGCAGCACAGCGCGAAGGCGCGCTCGTTCGCGGCCAGGGGATGCAGGGCGACCACCATGCCGGCCGCGAGCGGCATCGTCTCTTCCTCGCAGAAAAGCGGCCGCTCCACCAGGTCGTAGCCCTGGCCGTGGGCGTTGGTGCGTCCCTCGGGAACCTGGCCCTTGCCGGCGAGGAATTCGTTCACCTTGCGAAACACCTCACCCGGACGCACACCGGGTTCGAGCAGGCTCGCGGCGAGTTTCTGGCCCGCCACGCTGATCTCCCACATGCGCAGCAGATCGGGGCTCGGCTCTCCCAGGCACCAGGTCCTGCAGATCTCGGTGTAGAACCCGCCGGGACCGCTGGGCTCGATCAGGATGCACACCTGGTCTGCGATCCGGATCTGGCGGTTCTGCAGGAACGTCTCCATGGTGGCCGCCGGCTCCCCGGCCGGCGCGCTGGACAGCCGCAGCAGCTGCTCTTCGCTTCCCAGGTCCATGAGCATGCGCGCGATCTCGCCGCGCACCTGGTATTCATACTTGCCGGGCCGCACGATCGAGGGCATCGCGGCGAAGACGAGGTCCTGCGTGCGCGCGGCCTGCCGCACGAATACGAGTTCGTCCTCGCTCTTCACCGCCTTGATGCGATCGACCAGTTCGCTCGCGACCACCATGTCGACGCCCGGCAGGTGCTCCTTCAGGTAGGCGTAGAAGGACGCCCCCATCGCACCCATGCCCACCAGGCCGATCCTGCGATCCCCGCGCCGCTGGATGACCTTGACCGCCTCCTGCGCGTCGAAGCCGTCGGTGTAGTGCGCGGTGCGGAAGTAAGGACGCGCCAGGCGTTCTCTCACGCCGCGCACCGCCCACGCGGGCGGCCCGGGCGGCTTGGGCGGGCCGCCGTGCGAGATCATGCTCATCTCGTCGTCCGCCGGAAACAGCACCGTCACCGGGTACGCCGTCTCGGCGGGAAAGTCGGTGAAGTAGCGCACGTAGCCGCCGAGGTACTGGTTGTCGTTCTGCGCGATCAGCAGGTCGATGCCCTGCGCGCGCATCGCCGTGCGCAGCGCCGACCAGCGGCGCTCCAGTTCACGGGTCGGGATCGGCGCCCGGATTCGTTCTCTTGCCGTTGCGGCGAATTCGCTCACTCGCGATCTCCTCTTGGATTGTCGGGCTGGCGCTCGCTGAATTTCCATCAAGGCGGGAGGTAGTAGACGCAGGGCCCGGTGCCGAGTTCCGGGTGCAGCGGGAAGCCGCCGCGCTCCTTGATGAGCCTGGAAACCTCGCTCTGCGGGTCGTCCAGGTCCCCGAAGTAGCGCGCCACCGTCGGGCAGTTGGCCACGCACGCCGGCTGCTTGCCCTGGGCGCGCCGCTCGCGGCAGAAGTTGCACT
>JADLDQ010000485.1 GCA_020846575.1 Burkholderiales bacterium | reverse complement strand
GAGCGAGTCCAATCGGCGGGCGAGATCGAGTCCCTCCTGGCGCAGGCGGAGGTCATAGTAGAAGTAGCCATAGGCGATGAAGATCACGGGCCAGAGCAGCATATTGATGATGGACTCCCAGCACTGGCTGATGACCATTACATAAAACGGCATCCTGTAGGTATCGAGCATGCTCTCGGAAGCGGCCACCCCTTGTTGAAAGATGTCGAAGAGCGAGAGGAGTACCACCGGTAGTGACAGCGGATAAGAGATGGCGGTGAGCGTCACCGCCATCAAAGCGCCGAAACCTATGGAGCGCCACAGTCCGGCCATGGTCAGTTCGGAGGCGCGGGATATGTAGCCGCCCAGCGACTGATTCTCGCAGGCGGTCACGGAGAACACCAGGAGTGTGGTGAGGACCGCCAGGGTCAGGGCGAAAATTAGCCCCACCGTGCTCAGGAATAAGCCCGCGACGCGCAGTCCGGGGCTGGCGTTGATAATGCTGTAGGTCGCAGTCATGGCGATCGCCCACGCGCCCACGACGACGCTCATGGTTACTATGCTGAGAACATAGAGCGCGACGATCACCCAGCGCTTGCTGTGGGTGAAGGCATGGGCCTCCGGGTACGTGTCCGCGAATCCGGTGGTCATCCTGACGAAGGCCAGCTGCCTGATGGCGAGGACCCACTTCGATAGGAGAAGGGCAATCAGGCTGGAAATGATGATTCCCACCATGAGCGCGATAGTGGCCGGTTTGGCCGCGTCGCCGGACATGGCTGCCGTGACCGCCCACTGAAGGCCGAGGGCGCCGGCCGTTGAAGCGATTGTAGGCGGCAAGAGTATTTTGAAGAAAAAGGGCAGGTGACGGCGATAGACCCTGAAGGCACGGCCGATCAGGTCGCCGATTGACTGCGGTTGATCTGACGGGGGCTCAATCAATTAACCTTCTCCTGGGTTCTATTTTATCTATAAGTATGGAGGCGACGGTGCCCGAGGGTGAATTCGTGGGCTAGAGTTATCGGGCGGAGGACGGCGGTCGCCCGGCTTTGCGACGACTTGTCGGGGGGGCAGGAGAGATGCGAAACCGGCATCGGTTAGAACACCACTTCACGGCCAGCGGCGTGGTTCTCGCCGGCGATCATATTCTCCTCGTTTATCACCGGCGCATCCAGGCGTGGCTGCCGCCGGGCGGGCATATCGAGGACTTCGAGATGCCCCATGAAGCAGCGGTGCGTGAAGTTTTCGAGGAGACTGGCGTCGAGGTCGAAATCGTCGGCGAACCACTCCCCGAAACCGGCGATCCGGACGCATTTTTTTTGAAGCACCCACTCTGTCTGCATGCCGTGCGGGCGTTCGAAGGCGGCCGGGACCTCTACCACGTGGACATCGCCTATTTTTGCGTTCCCGCCAACCGTAACAGCGCGTCCACGCCGGTCGGGCCGGCTATCTCGTCGAATCTGCCAGATCT
>JADLDQ010000254.1 GCA_020846575.1 Burkholderiales bacterium | reverse complement strand
GCTCCGAAGCCGGGTTGGCGAGGATGTGATGTTGCCTCGCCAGCCACTTGAACCAGGTCTTCAGCGGCGCCAGGCACCCAAGCTGCGTGCCCAGCGTCAGCGGCGTGCCGTCGGCCTTGCGGTAGTAGAACAGACTGCGCTGGTAGCGCTCGAGCATCGGCCGGGTGATCTCGCGCGGATCGTCGATCCCCAGCTCGTCACACCAGCCGATGAAGCGCCGGATGGCGATCCTGCGCGCACGTACCGTGTCGGTCGAGTAACCGGTAATGCGCATCCATTCGAAGTGCTCCTCCATGTAGCGGGTGAGAAGCTTTCGGGCAAGCGGATCGGCGCGCAGACCGCGCGCGCCGCCTGCGGGCTTGCGCGCGGGAATCTTGTGGTGCTTGATGCGCTGGCCCTTGCGTGGCATGGGCGCGTTGCCTCGGGCGCTACTTGTCGCGCGGCTCGGCAACCCAGGCGGCTCACCCAGGCGGCGCCGGCCGTGAGCGGCTCGCTCAAGGCGGCGCTCGTCACGATCGGCTCGCTCGCGGGTACGGCGGGCGCCTGCGCGTACGACAGGATTTGGCCGCGGCCGGCCTGGATATGCGTTTGGGAGGTTTTCGTGCTCGATGGACCGGAATCGCTTTGCGTCTCGGGAGTTGGCGCGTTTTGCCCACCCCGACCAGGCCCCGACCGCCCCCCGACCGGGGGCCGACCGGACCCCGACCGCGCGCCATTGACACCCGACCGCGCAGCATCGTAGGCGTACTTGAGCGCCTCCACCTCGGCCAGGCCCGGGAAACGCAGCACCTGCTCGCTGTCGCTCGCCTCGTACACCAGCTCGTACTCCAGCCCCGCACGCGCCGCGCGATGCGCGAGCACGTACTCCAGCTCCACCAGACGCGCCAGGTGCACCTTCAACTGCGTGTCGCCCCAGCCCAGCGCTTCGCGCAACGCACGGCGGCTAAAGCGGAAGTCGGCGCGCTTCAGCCGTGCTCGCTCGCATTCGCCAGCGACATGGCGCTCGATCAAGCGCAGCAGGCGACGCGTCTGCGGCGGCAGCTCATCCAGGCTTCGCCCCAGCACCTCGTGCGCGATCCGGTTGGCGAGCGCAATGTCCTCCAGGCTCACCTCGACGTATTCGATGCGCTGCTCGCCGCGCGTGGCGCTCTTCACCGGCCGCTGGTGCTGATGCAGCAGCGCAATGGTGTCGATCAGCGTCAGGTACTTCTCGTGATCGCGCCGCAGCCGTGTCGTCTGGTCCGGGAAGCTGAGCCAGCGTGCATAGGGGTTGAGCACATCCAGCGGCCGGATGAGGCGCTGCGCGTTCTGGTGCAGCCGCCGCAGCGCCTCGCGCGCGTGCCGGGCGATGAGGCCTTCGAGCGTGCGCGCCTCGCGCTGGCGCGCGTGGATCGCGCGCGTCTGCGCGCGGCTCTCGTCGACCGTGAGTACCAGACAGCGGTTCAGCAATTCCTCGTCCAGGTCGCGCGCCGTGGTCGTGACCAACAGCGCCACCGGCCCCTCGACCCGGTAGGGCTGCGTGATGAGGTTCCCCGTTTCCGGATCCTTGCCGGTGGAGGCGATCGTCAGCTCGCCTTCGCTCTGCAGGAGCTTCAAGGCGTACGAGGCGCGCGCCGCGCCTTCCTCCTCGACGATGGCGAGCACCTTGTGTTTCAGATCGCCGTCCATGTAGAACAGCGCCTGGCCGGTCATCGCGCTGTATTTCACGCGCTCCTCGGTCGGCACGAATTCCAGCAGCGCATCCATGAGGCTCGTCTTGCCGGCGGCGCTGGAGGACTGGATCACCACCCCGAGCGGCCGGTCGAGTTTCCGGGAGACCACCGCGAGGTAACCGACGAGTTTGTTGAGCGGCTCGCCGGTCAAGCCGCAGGCCTCGAAGTCCTGCGGAATACGCTCGATCAGGCGCGGATCGCGCAGCAGCGCCAGCGCGGGCTCGCGCTCGGGCTCGCTCATCGCCGGGTGCGTGGGCTGCTCGGGCGCAAGGTGCTTGCCGATCGCCTCGTCCTGCAGCTTCTCCAGCACCAGGCGCATCCGCCCCAGGTCCGCTTTCACGATCTGCTCGGACACGGCCAACTCGGCCGCGGCCTGCGTGATGAAGGCGCTTCGCTGCTTGGCGTTGTACAGATCGAAGCTATCGACGTAGAACGCCTCGCCCCGGGAGGCGAGCAGGTTCACCCGCAGCACTTCGAACGAGAGATTCTTCGCCAGGCCGCGCACCCGGTAGCGCCGCACATCGGCGCCTTCGCCACAGGTCACGAGCACCTGGTGCTCGCGCTGTTCGATCAGCGGCTCTGCACTCGGGGCCGCCGGCATCGGGCTCGCCGGCAAGGGCTCGGCGAGCGGCGCCGGGGAGGGGTTTTCCTCTTTAGCGGCTATAGCAGCTAAAGAAGAAGCCGCGAGCGCGCGCACGGGCGTGTGTGCGTCGGCCTCGATCGCGCTCGATGCCTGGGCCAGCGGCACCACCGTCTGCGGCGGCTTCGACGCCTCCCCCTTGCCAAGCCAAACCGCTTTACGAATCGCGATACCGAGCGACTTCGCCGCCGGCTGCAGCTTCAGCGCGTACTCGTTCGCATCCATCCCCTTGGGGAACTGGATGCGGAAGCACTCGATCCCCTCGGCCATCAGCCCCTGGGCGAGCTTCTCGGCCGCCCGCTCGCCGGCCTCGTCGCGGTCGTAGCCGATCAGCACGCGCTCGGTGCCCTGGCGCTTCATCGCCGCCAGATGCTCCTCGGTAAAGCCCTCCACGCCGTAGGCGGCAGTCACGTTGCGATAGCCCGCGCACCAGAACGTCAACGCGTCGATCAGCGCCTCGCACAGGATGATTTCCCGGCTCGCGCTGAAGGCATCGATGTTCCAAACGCCGCGCCCGGCGGCGCGATGGCCGGCCGGCAGATACAGATGCTGTGCAGTGCCCGGGCGCAGATTGGGCGTGATCTTGCGCCCGTACACCTCGGTGATGTTGCCCTGTTCATCCGTCACCGGAATCACCAGTGAACCATTGAAGTGCTCGTGCCCGGATTCGCGCAGGATCCCCAGGCGCTGCAGCCGCGCGCGCATCGCAGCGCCGGCGGCGCGGCTTTTCTCGGGCAGCCGAAGACCGAGCGTGCGGTTGGCAAAGCCCAGCCGGAAGGTCGTGATCGCCGCATCCGAGGCAATGCCGCGCGCCTGGAGGTACGCCAACACTTCGGGCGAGGCCTTGAGAGTGTCGTGGTAATAGCCGATCACCTGATTCAAGATCGCCTGATCGTCGGCGTCCACGGCAAGCGGCGCGGGCAGCTTCCTCACCGTGCCCTGGCGCACCGGGTGCGAGCCCGCCGCCAGCGCCGGATCGGCGCGCAACAACTCCACCGCGTGCCGGAAGCTCACCCCGTTCATGCGCATCACCCAGTCGATCACCGTGCCACCAGCCTGGCAGGCCCCCAGGCAGTGCCACAGGTTCTTCGCCGGCGACACCACCAGCGAGGGCTCCCGGTCGTCGTGGAACGGGCAGCGCCCCAAGCGGTCCTTGCCGGCACGCTTCAACACCACCCCCGAGACCTCCACCAGCCGCTCTAGCGACACCGCCGTCTTCAGCCGCTCGATCTCCGCCTCGGGAATCCTCGCCCTGCCGCCTCCGCTTGTAGGGCCGCTCGATACGCTGGATTGCTAAACAATCTGATGGACGGCACAATATACGGCATGTGTATAAACGTCAACCCGTACCCTTGCATGGCCGCGACCCCCTTTCTACAATCGGCCCATCGCTCGGAGACGCACACGATGGGCAAACGCATCCAGTTGCAGGAATCGGCCAACTTCGGCGAGCGCCTGGCGCAGCTGCGCAAGGCCGCCGGCTACACCCAGGTGGAACTCGCCCAGGACCTCGGCATCTCGCAGCGCATGGTTGCCTACTACGAGAGCCCCAACGCGAGCCCCCCGGCCAACCTGCTGCCGAAGATCGCTGCGGCGCTCGGGGTCACGATCGATGAGCTTTTTGGCAAACCGGCCAAGCGCCGCCTCGCCAAGCAAGACGGCGACAGCCGGCTGCGCCGGCGGCTGCTCGCCATCGAGAAGCTCGATCTCACCGAGCGCCGCCAGGTGCTGCAGCTGCTCGATGCCTTCATCGAGCGCGGGCAGTTGAAGCGCAAGGCCGAGAGCCGCACCGGCGGCTAAAGGAGAGGCGCCGTGGAACTCACCGTCACGCTGCCCGACACGCTGGCGAACGAAGCAAAGGCCGCAGGGCTGCTCGCCCCGGAGGCGATCGAGCGGCTGCTGCGCGAGGCGATCGAGCGGCGCCGGCAGATCGATTCGTTTTTTACGACCGTCGAGCGGCTGCGCGCCGCCGGCATCCCGCCCATGAGCGAGGAAGAGATCCAGGCCGAGGTCGACGCGGTGCGCGCCGAACGCCGCGCGGCGGGCAAGGCCGGCCGTGCGGATCGTCCTTGACACCAACGTGGTGGTCTCCGGGCTGCTCTGGCCCGGGCCCCCGGGGCGGCTGCTCGATCTCCTGAGATCCGGCCAAGCGAGCGCCTTCACGAGCGAGGCGCTGCTTGCCGAATTGGCTGACGTCCTCTCCCGTGGCCACCTTGCCCCGATCCTCGCCCGGCACCAGGCAAGCGCCGCAGTGCTCGTGCACGGCTATGCGCTGCTTGCCGCCACTGTGCCCGCCGCCGCCATCGCCGCGGTCGTCGCAGCCGATCCCGACGATGATGCGGTGCTCGCCTGCGCCCTGGCCGCCGCGGCCGAGATCATCGTCTCGGGCGATGCGCACCTGCGTAACCTCAAGTCCTGGCAGCGCATCCCCATCCTCGCGCCCGCTCAGGCGCTGGTGAAGATCCAGACCCGTCCCTGAGCCCGCAACGACAACGCCCGCGCAATGGCGGGGTGCCGGTATCCCAAACGCTATCGAGCGCGTCCTTACTTCACTCGTTCGGCGGGAGACGGAAGGACTTCGCTACGATTTGCATCACATCACCGGACTGCATTTCAATTTCCAATCTTTGCAGCCCGTCTTGATTCACTGGACCGGTAACGCTATTCACGCTGACACTCGGACCCCACTCGTTTCGTCGAGGGATCATCACGTCAAATACGCCATCAGCGATAACGGACACCACTTCCGATCTCGCGTTCCTAAGCGAGAGAACGGCACGCCCTTCCTTCCACTCAACATGAATCGAGATAAGCGTCCAATCGTGCATGACGACCTCTACGGGGTACCGAGCGGTAAATGCGCCGCCGGCGATTCTGGAGCGACAGGTCGTCCGTTCACATCGAGACGCTGTCCGCTCGGGTTATTCACATGGATATGTCCGAGCCCAGGATGGATGAGCACACGTTGCTCTCCTGTTACGGGGTCCACGTAGGCCCCTCGGCCACCCATCGGGTCAGGACCTTTCGGGATCAATCCGCTTTGCGTAGCCAACCTATGAATTTCTGCCGGAGTCTTTCCGACCAAATCTTGCGGATTGATCTGCGGTGACCCTTGGTTGAAGATCAAATTCCAGAGGTTCTGCGCACCACTCGCTGCACCACTCACAAACCCACAGATCGCGGTGCCGACTTGTTCTATGACCGACGGAGGCGTTCCGGTCGGCAAGCCGAGTTGCGCTTCGTACCCACCTGGATTTTGCTGTGGCTGCGCGAGGCCTCGATATCCCGGCGTGCCAGCGGCGCCAACAGCCGGTGGCGTCAGACCCGGAACTGCGATTGGCGGGCAGACTGGCGCGCATGCGACGAGCACCGGATAGCTCGGCGCACTCTGCGTGGGCCCATCGGCTGAGAGCCCCATCGGATCGGTGTAGTTGACCGGGTTTTTGCCCACGTAGGCATAGACGTTTCAAGTGCCGACTGAGCCGCGTCTGACGGACGGGCGATACTTTGGGTCTATACCGTGACCGATCCCTGGCTCGTAACCAGATGGTATGACTCTCCGCCACTAAAGACTTCGGTCGTAAGGGTGTGACTTGATGAAAACTTCAGTTCAAGTCGCTCGAATTCAACTTTCTTGAT
>JADLDQ010000484.1 GCA_020846575.1 Burkholderiales bacterium | reverse complement strand
TGCGCAAGGGCGAGGTCTGGACGGTAAACTAGAAACCGGTTGCCCGTCTTGCGCCGGGGGAAAGAGGGCGCTTTACGGAAAGCTGCGGAAAATCTACCCTGAACCCCTGAAAGTCTGGCGGACGTAAGGTATACTGTCGTCGAATCTGGCAGGGTGGGGGTGCCGGGAATCGGCCCGAGGTGCACGACGCACAACGGGGACGTGAAGGAGGAATATCGTTACGCAGGACCGTCGCACTCGACGCAGCGCATAATAAAGGAGGATGAGTCATGAGCAAGCTTGACCGCGATATGGACGAAGACATGTACCACGAGACGACGCTCCTTCACAAACGCCACCTCACCGACGCCGTGCTGCGCGTGCCGCTGAAGCAGGTCAAGCAGGGCAGGGACACCGTCGTGCTGCCCGAGGACGCCACGATCCAGGCTGTCGTCGTCGCCATGCGCGAGGGCAAGACCGGCGCGGTGCTGCTGGCCGCGAAGGGTTCGGGCAAGGCCGTGGGCATCTTCACCGAGCGCGACCTGCTGCTGCGCGTCGCGGGCCACGGCTGGAACTTTCTTGAAAAGAAGGTCAAGGAGTACGCGACGCCCAACCCGCACTGCCTGACCCCGGACCACCAGGTCGGCTACGCGCTGAACCTGATGACCACCCGCGGCTACCGGCACATTCCGCTGGTCGATGCCAAGGGCAAGCCCATCGGCTTGCTGAGCCTCCGCGACCTGCTCGTCTACCTCACCGACTACGTCCCCGAAGACGTCATCAACCTGCCGCCCGAAGTCGTCGTCCCCACCGAACGCGACGGCGGATAGCGTCGATTGCGGACGAACCAATCGAAATTGGGCGAACGCTCGCCATGTCATTTTACAGTGCGCTTCAGTTCTATCGACCTACTCCTGCACCGAAAATTATCGCAACGGATCTTGCGGCGGCGGTCGAATCGTTGCAGGGGACGGGAATGTTGGCGCCAAGAGGTTCGTTTTCGATCCAGATGAAGTTTGGGTCCTCGATTGACTCTGACGATAATGGAACGATCCGGGAAGAGGAAGTCGCGCCTGGTCTTTATTCGATACATGATATCGAATGGGACATCGCAGACTCCGAACTCAGATCGCTTGATGAAGTAATCGAGATTGCGCGTCGTTCAGAGGACGGGATTTACAGAGCAACCATTTCCCTGGGCAATCCGGCCAAAGAAATCTTTGCGGATATCAC
>JADLDQ010000483.1 GCA_020846575.1 Burkholderiales bacterium | reverse complement strand
TCCACGTGGCCGAACAGTTCACCGGTTTCAAGGGCAAGTACGTGAAGCTGGCCGACGCCATCAAGGGCTTCAAGGAAATCTGCGACGGCAAGCACGACGATGTTCCGGAACAGGCGTTCTACATGCAAGGCACCATCGAGGAAGTGCTGGAGCGGGCCGAGCAGATCAAGAAGGCGAGTTAGCCCATGGCGGACACCCTGGTGCTCGAGGTGGCGACACCCGAGCGGCTGATGCTGGAACAACAAGTGACTGAAGCCGAAGTGCCCGCGGCGGGCGGGGCGCTGGGCATACTGCCCGAACACGCGCCGCTGCTCGCCGAGCTTGGGACGGGCGAACTGTCGTACACCGCGCCGGGTTCGCCGCGGCGCCACATGGCGGTCAGCGACGGCTGGGTGGAGGTTTTACCCAACCGGATCCGGGTTCTGGCGTTGCGCGCCGAGTTTGGCGACGAGATTGACGTCGAGAGGGCTCGCAGGTCTCTGAAACGCGCTGAGGACCGCCTGGCGACGCCGATGGAGAACCTCGACGTAGCCCGAGCGCTGAACGCCGCCAGGCGGGCGCGGGTGCGCCTGGTGTGCGCCGCGCATTCCGTCGCCGCCAAACGTTAATTCCGGCGCGCCACCCGCCCGGCGCGGGTATAATCTCGACATGTTGCGGCGAGACTTCTGCGTGTCCGCGTTGACAGGAGGCCTGTCCGGCCAGGCATTGCGGGCGCAGCCCGGGGCGCCCGCCGTCTTTTTGGAACGATCCGCTCCCGGCCAGCCGCACAAAGGGAAGGTGCTTCCGGCTGATCCTCCTTCGCTATCTCAAGGTGGACACCGTAGTGGGCTGGGACCCTTGGGCGCATGACGAGGAGAACCCGGATCACTACACCGTTGCACGCGCGCTCGAAGCGGCCTGCTGGATGGCCGGGCGGAAGCACGATTACCCCGAACATCTCGCCATGGGTCTGGAACCCGTGACCGTGAAGGACAAACATTACTTTGCGCGCCGTCCCGAAGTCACGCGCGTCGTGGACATCACCGGGCAAATCGGCAAGAAGGTTGAGGCGAAC
>JADLDQ010000253.1 GCA_020846575.1 Burkholderiales bacterium | reverse complement strand
CTATAGCGCGTCGCGAGGTTCTTGTGCAGGTTGTCGTGGTAGTCGCGGCTGCTCACCCAGTCTGCCCCGATGCCGCGCAGCTGGAACTCCCAGGCGTGGATGTGGGCGTTGACCATCCCGGGCATGGCGATCCGGGCGCTTGCGTCGAGGACCTCGGCGCCCTCGGCCGCGAGGTTGCGCCCCACCGCGGCGATCTTCTCACCCTCTATGAGGATGTCGCCGCCGTCCAGGTCGCCGATCGCCGGATCCATGGATAGGACGAAGCAGTTCTTGACGAGGGTCCGTGCCATTGCAGCGCTCTCGATCTTCGTTATTTCGATGGAGAACCGGTCCGCCGCCGGTCGCGGTGCGCGGCTTGCCGCGCGCGCCGGGACTTGCCTGGCCCGCGGCATCGCCGCCTACTCCGGCTGGATCCCCGCCCGCTTGACGACGGCCTCGTAGACATCGAAGCCGGCGAAGTACATCTTTCTGAATTCCTCCGGCGAGTTCGCGATCACCACGAATCCCATCGATTCGAGCTTGGACTTTACCTCGGTGGACCGGAGCGCGGCGACATACTCTGCGTTCAACCGCCCGAGCAGGGGCGGGGGCAGGCCGGCCGGCCCGAGAAAACCGAACCACGAGTCGGGCTTGACGAAGCCCGGCAGGACCTCGTCGCTCGCCGGCACGTCGGGCAGCGGCGGGTAGCGCCGATGCCCGAGAACGACGAGCGTCTTCAAGCGGCCCGATTTCATGTGCGGCACCACGTTGTTGACGGCGCTGAAGGCCATCTGCACCTCGCCGGTGGCCGCGGCCTGCACCGCGATCACCACGCCCTTGTAGGGCACGTGCAGCAGGCTCACGCCCTGGGAGGACTGGAACACCTCCGCCACCAGGTGGAAAAAGTTTCCCAGCCCGGGTGAACCGTACGCCACCTTGCCGGGATTGCGCTTCATGTAGTCGAGCAGTTCCCCGGTGGAGTTGACCGGCAGCGCGGCGTTCACCGCGAGCACCGTCCAGGCTTCCATGGCCGCGGTGATGGGCGTCACGTCCTTGCGCGGATCGTAAGGCAGCTTCTTCACCAGGAACGGCGCCGAGACGTGTGTGCTGGTGGTGGTGGCGAGCACGGTATAGCCGTCCGGCGCCGCCTTGGCGACATGGTCCGAGCCGATCATGCCGTTCGCGCCGGGCCGGTTCTCGACGATCACCGGCTGGCCGAGCGACTCCGAGGTCTTCTGCGAAACCAGGCGCGCCATGATGTCCAGGCCCGAGCCCGGCGGAAAGGGAACTATGGTGCGCATCGGCCTGGACGGAAACGCCTGGGCCAGCGCGCCGCCCGCGAGCGAAGTGCACAGGATCACGAGGAGGGTACGCAACATTCCTTCTTTCCTTTCCCGGCGATGGCCGCAACGAGGAGAGGGTGTCCCGTCGCAGATGGCAGTAGATGGTAGTCCTTCTGCGCTCCCGGGTCCGACTCCCACCCCGGCGCCCCTGGCGGCGAGCGCGCCGGGCCGCGCTCAATCGCCCTCAAGCGGCCAGCCGCCGGTGTGCGCCAGCCAGCTCCCCGGCACCAGCGGCCAGGCGATGTCGGCCAGCGGCGGCTCGACCGGCCGGATCTCGGGTGCGTCCGGCACCACCGGCAGTTCCAGGTGCGAGGCGTGGCGCGCGTCGTGGTGGACCGCGTTCTCGACCGGCCAGGGCAGCACCAGCACGTCCACCTGCCGGTGGATGCTGTTGTACTCGATGTCCTCGCTCGCGATCTGCAGCTCGAGCCGGTGCCCCGCCTTGAAGGTGTGGAAGACCGGCGCGAGTTCGATGCGCAACTCGTACACCCGTCCGGGTTCCAGCAGTTCCTGCTTGTCGAAGGGGTGAAAGGGCTGGCCGGGGCCGGACTTCGACTCATCCACCGCGCGGAACGAAGCCTTCAGGATGCCGCGCGAGAGGCGCGCCGCCGTGCCGTCGGGCCGCAGGTCGGCGAGCTTCACGAAAAAGACGGTATCGGGCTGGCTGGAGGAGGCGTACAGCGTCAGGCTCAGGGGCCCCCAGACACGCAGGTCCTGCGCCAGCGGCGGCGTCGTGTAGGCGAGCACCGGCTTTGCGGCGGTGAGCCGGGCGTAGGCATCGGGCATGCGGTAGCGGTCGGGCGGCTCCGAGCCGGGTGCCTCGGGTGAGATCCGGCCGTGGGGCGGCTCGGCGCCGTTGCCGCCGAGGTAGAACTTGCGCCACTGCGTCCGCGCGAGGGGGTACTCGTTTTCGTAGCGCCAGGCGCGCGTGCCGGGATCGAAGATGGCCACCTCGGGTTCGCGCATGATGCCGTTGTCGATGCCCTTCAGCCAGTAGTCGAACCAGCGCAGCATCTGGCGGTTGAGGTTGCGGTCGGTGAGGTAGCGCAGGTGCGACCAGAAGCCCGTCGGCGGCACCACCAGCAGTTTCTTGGGCGAGCGGATGCGCGCATACGCCCAGAGCTGGCCGCGGAAGTGCATCGCCCCGCCCTGCGGGGCGATCGAGAGCACCGGCACCTGGATGCGCTCGAGCTTCGTCCACGCCGCGCGCTCGCGGTAGAAGGGACCATCGCAGGGATGCGTGTGCGCCTCCCAGGTGAGGTTCATCGGAGGCAGTTTTCCCTCCACCGCGCCCGGCCAGGCCATCATCGCGGTGTGGTAGCTGATCCAGCTCGTCACGAACTGGTGGTGGAACACCCCGCCCTGGTAGCACACGTCGCGGTAGAAGTCGCAGGTCGCGTCCTGCTGGCAGATGCAGGCGAGGTGCGGCGGCTGGGCGATGGCCGCGGCGTACTGCGTCCAGCTCCAGTAGGAGTCGCCGATCATGCCGACCTTGCCGCTGCACCAGGGCTGCGCTGCGATCCATTCGACCAGGTCGTAGCCGTCGGTGCGCTCGCCCTCGCCGAACCACTGCCACTGCCCCTGCGACAGGCCCGCGCCGCGGCCCTGCGCGATCACGTGCACATAGCCCTTCGGGACGTAGAACGAAGTGGCGCCCGACTCGATCGCGTGGCTCCAGTGGGGAGGTTTCCTCTGGATGTCCTTCATGTACGGCGAAGTGGACAGCAGCACCGGGTATCGGCCCTCGGCCTGCGGGAGAAACACGTCCAGCGCGAGCTTCACCCCGTCGCGCATCGCCACGTACAGGTTCTCGATGGCGCGCACGCCGGGCAGCGGCGGCGGCGCCTGCACCAGTTCCTCGGGGTAGTTCGGGACAACGCGGGGTCGGGAATCGTCCTCGCCCATCGGGTGCTCCGGGTCTTCAGGTGATATGACGGCGGACCGAATGTACCATCGCGGGAAACACCGCGCGCTGCGCCAGGTTTCGATCGCAGCGGCGCCGGGGACCGGTGCGCTCGTCACGCGGGCGCGCGACAACCGAAGCGGGCGATCCGCCCCGCCGGGCTCGCTACCGCACCACCAGCGTCGCCAGCCCGAGCAGCATTCCCATGCTCACCACGTCGGTCGCGGTGGTGAGAAAGATGCTCGACGCGGTCGCGGGATCGAAGCCCAGGCGCTTGAGCGTGAGCGGCACCAGCGCCCCCGAGAGTCCGCTCGCCACGCAGGCGCCGATCATGGCGACGAACACCACGAATCCGAGCAGCACCGCTTGCGCGGCGCCCTGACCGCGCGCGGTGATGTACATGCCCAGTCCCGCGATCACGCCCACGCCGGCGCCGTTGAGAAAGCCCAGCCCGGCCTCCTTGCTGACCAGCCTGCGCCCGGCGCCGGACTTGAGCTCGCCGATGGTCATCCCGCGCAGCGTCACCGCCAGCGCCTGGCAACCGGTGTTGCCCGACTGTCCCGCCAGCACGGGCAGGAACAGCGCCAGGATCACCAGGCGGTCCAGGGTGTCCTGGAAGACGCCGACCACCGCCGCGGCGAGGAAAGCGGTGAGCAGATTGAGCTGCAGCCACGGGTGGCGCATCGCGAAGCTCCTGGCCCACGGGGTTCCCAGGCGCTCCTCCTTCTCGATGCCGACCATGCTGCCGGGCTGCGCGGCGATGTCGAAGGCGCGCGCCTCGAACATGCTCTGGCCGCGCACCAGACCGAGGATGCGGCCTTCCGCGTCCACCACCGGATACACCGGGTAGTGGCGGTCGAGCACCTGCTTCATCGCCTCCTCCAGCGGCATCGAGGCGTGCAGCGCGAAGACCTCGGCCAGCATCACCTCGCGCAGCGGGCGCGAGCGCTCGTTGAACAGCAGGTCGCGCATGGTGACGATGCCGAGCAGCCGCTCGCGTTCGTCCACCACGTAGATGTAGGTGATGAACACCTGCTTCACCAGCTCGTGCAGCGCCTCGATCGCCTGACCCACGCTTGCCTGCGGCGGGAAGGCGGCATACACCGGCTCCATCATGCGGCCGATGGTGCCTTCCTCGTAGAGCGCGTTACGCTGCCACTGGCGCGCGACCTCGGGCAGCGCGGCGGCCAGTGCGCGCTCGCGCGTTTGCGCGGGCAGGTGCGCGAGCACGTCCTGGGTGAAGCCGGGGGTGAGCCGCTGCAAGACGGCGGCCACCTCGGCGCCGCCGTAGGCGGAGAGCGCCTGCGCGGCGCTCTGGGGTGAGCGCAGTTTCACGTCCTCGACGAGGTTGACCGCGGAGCGCTGGACAGTGGGACGTTCGAACGATTCCAAGTTCGCCTTTCGATTCGTGAATTGGCGTGAAGCAATGCTCGTGGTGTCACGAAGCGATCATGGTCTCGGGCAGGCAAATCGCGCCCACGACCCGGACTGAAGGAACGATACGCTGAACACGCACCGCCGGGGTCTCGCGCGATGCCTCGCGGGCGCCGTGCGCAGGAGCGACGCCCGGCAAACGAGCTCGTGGGTGGCCCGAGTGCTCTTCGGTGATCGGCCGAACGCCTTCAGCAAGCTCCTGCGCTGCAAGGATTCGCGATCAGCCCACGGCGAGGAGCGCCTCGCCTTCATAGAGCGAGCCGATGCGCCGCGCGT
>JADLDQ010000252.1 GCA_020846575.1 Burkholderiales bacterium | reverse complement strand
GCGCGACTCGTCATAGCGGCCGGCATAGAAGTGGGCGCTGGCCAGCGCCGAGGCGGCGGTGGCGCGCTTATCGAGTTCGGGGAGTTGCTCGCGGCGGGCGAGGACGGGTTCCAGAATACGGACGGCGTCGTCGTAGCGGCCGCGCTCGGTGAGGATGCGCCCGAGGGCCTCCTGGGCTTCGAGATCTGCCGGAGCGAGGGCGATGGTGCGGCGGGCGAGCGCTTCGGCTTCTTCGAATTTGCCCTGCTCCGAGCGCAGCAGGGCGAGTTCGATGCGGCTCTCGACTTCCTGGCCGCTGCCGGGGTTGCGCTGGATGGCGGAGCGGAGCATGCGTTCGGCGGCATCGTAGCGGCCGAGACGTCCATACATGCGGCCCAGTGTGCCGTAGACCTCGGCCTGCACGGCGGGCTCGCGGTCGAGCGCGGGCGCTTCACGGACGCCGCGGTCGATGAGCGTTTCGACGGTGAGGCCGTGGGCGGGACCGGCGGCTTTGTCGCCGCCTTCAAAGAGGTTCAGCAGGAAGGCCTGGATACGCTGGGCGCGGTTGGCAGCGGCAAGGGCTTCATCGCGGCTTTGTTTCAGACGCCAGGTGAAGTAAGCGCCGAGCGAAGCGGCCAGCAGCAGGGCGGCGGCGATAGCGGTGACGGCGGCGCGGTGGCGGACGAGGAGTTTGCGCAGGCGGTAAAGCGGGGAGTCGGGGCGCGCTTGCAGCGGTTCACCGGCGAGATAGCGGCGGACGTCGGCGGCCAGGGCATCGGCGCTGCGGTAGCGGGCGGCCACGTCGTTGTGAGCGGCTTTGCCCGCGATGACACGGAGTTCGTCCCAGGAGGCGGGGCCGGGGGCTTGTTCGATCAGTTCGCCCAGAATGACGCCGAGGGCGAAGACATCGGTGAAGACACCGGCGGCCTCGCCGAGCACCTGTTCGGGGGCGGCATACTTGGGCGTCATCATGCGCAACTCGGTGCGGGTAGCGTCGGCGGGGGCCTGCGTATCCTCAATGCGTTTGGCGATGCCGAAGTCGAGCAACTTAGGCGCGCCAGCGGTGTCGACAAGAATGTTGGAGGGCTTTAGATCGCGGTGAATGATGGCGCGCTCATGGGCATACTGGACGGCGTCGCAGACCTGCAGGAAGAGACCGAGGCGCGCATTCACGGCGAGGCAGCGCGAGCGGCAATAGGCGAGCAGTTGTTCGCCTTCGACCAACTGCATGGCGATCCAGGGTGTGCCCTCGGCGGTAACGCCGGCGTCGAGGAAAGCGGCGATGCCGGGGTGATGCAGGCGGGCCAGGGTGCGCTGCTCGCGCTCGAAGCGTTCGCGCCGGGCCGGGGAGACCCAGGCGTCGCGCAGGACCTTGATGGCGGCCAGGCTGTCCAGATCGGGACGGCGGCCGCGGTAGACAACGCCCATGCCGCCTTCGCCGAGCAGCGCTTCCAGCTGATAGGGGCCGCACTGGCGCGTCTCCAGGCTGGTGAGCATGCGGCCGGTGAGGGCGGCGGCGTCGCGGTCCAGCAGGCCTCCGGCGGCGGCATCCTCGTCGAGCATGGCTTCGAGCTGGCGGCGCAGGCCGGGATTGGCGTCGCACTCGGCGGCGACGAAGGCGCGTCGCAGTTCCAGGGGCATGTCGACGGCGCGCTCGAAGAGCTCGCGCAGGCGGGCGAACTCGTTGCGGTCGCCGGTCATTCTGGGGCGCCTCGCATGCGCTGGGCGAGCCAGGCGCGGGCGGTGCGCCAGTCGCGCATGATGGTGGCCTCGGAGACGGCGAAGAGTTCCGTCAGTTCCTTCACGTCGAAGCCGCCGAAGAAGCGCGCTTCGACGAGTTGGGCCTGGCGCGGATCAAGCGATTCCAGCTCGCTGAGAGCGCGCTCCAGGGCCAACACTTCATCGGCGTCAGGGGCGGAGGGAGAGCCCGCCGCGGAGGCATCGTCGAGGGAAACCAGTTGCGCCAGGCCCTCGCCGCCGCGTTTCTGTGTTTGCCTGCGGCGCGCGGCTTCGACCAGGATCTGGCGCATGGCGCGGGCGGCGATGCGTTTGAAATGCAGCGGCGATTCGACGTCGAGGCCGGGCGCTCCGCGCAACCGCATCCAGGCCTCGTTCACCAGCGCCGTGGGGTTGAGCGTGGCGCTGTGGTCGCCGCGCTTGACGCTGGCGGCCAGGCGGCGCAGTTCCTCATAGGTGATCGAGAAGAGGTAATCGAGTTGGGGCGGGCCGGGATTATTTGCATTGTCCATGACAGCTCCAGCGCCCAGTTCGCGCAAAGCGGAGGTGAGAGGGTATCCCCACATTATGACCAAGAAGACTGTCCTTGCACTATGGTTCGCCGGCGCGCTGTTGGCCGAACAAGGCGATTCGCTCGCGCTTTGCTCCCGCTGCGCTTCGCCGACCGTCTATGCGCAAACGGGCACGGGCACGGAAAACGCGGTGGCCGAAGCGAAGTTCACCGATGCGTCGCTGCGCGATGAGTGCACCGAGCAGGGGCTGAAAGGCGCGGGGCTAACCAAGTGCATTGCCGACCGGAAAAAGGAAGAGGCGGGCAAGATCTACCGCGCTTCGGCCAACTGCGCGGCCGGGAAGCTGAAGCCGGTGGACGGCAAGGAGTACACCTTTGCCGGAGTGTGGGACGGCTCCGACATCGGCGAGGGGCGCACGAAGTGGCGCGCCGTGGAGAACGGACAAATCGTCGGCCGCGACAACGCCAGCGGGGGCCTCAGCCTCTCGCAGCAGTGGGAGGTTCTCTGCCCTGGGCCGTTGAAGATCAGGCCGGCGGCGACTTCGGGGAGGCCCGCCGTGCCGGTGGCTCGGCCGGCAAGCGCAGCCGCCGCGGCTCCGACGCAACCTATCTGCAACGGTGCACCCCAGTGCATGGATGTGAACTCGTTCGCGGCCACGGTGACCGATTTCCGCACCAGCACCAGCGGGGGAT
>JADLDQ010000251.1 GCA_020846575.1 Burkholderiales bacterium | reverse complement strand
GAGGTCGCACCATGGACAAACTGATCGTAACGGTCGCACCGACCAGCAACTTTCACGGCAAGGAGGCGAATCCGGCTCTGCCCTTCAGCCCGCGCGAGGTCGCCGACGCGGTTCACGAATGCTGGAACGAGGGGGCCTCCATCGTGCACCTGCACGGCAGGGACGAAAGGGGCCTTCCCACCAACGATCCCGGATTCTTCCAGGAGGCCGACGGCCTCATCCGCGCCAGGAAGTGCGACATCGTCCTCCAGCACAGCATGGCGCCGGCGAACCCCATGCTGCTGGGCCAAGCGCAGGGCGACGTCAACGACGGCATCCGCACCACCACCACCACGCCGCCTCCCGAGATGGCGAGCCTGGAGGTGTCCCCGAGCAACATCATCGCCGGCGGCAAGGTCTACAACATGCTGTGGGACCGCCTCTGGGCGGAAAAGACGGCGAGATACCTCAAGGACAAGGGGATCAAGCCGGAAGTCGAGGTCTACAACAACAGCGACCTGGACGACGTGGAGTACCTGATCGAGCAGGGCGCGTTGGCCGAACCCTACTACGTGAGCTTCGTGCTGGGCATGCACAAGGTCAACAACCAGGCCTCGCGCTATTCGCCCAGGCACCTGATGCACCTCGCCGACCTGCTTCCGAAGGGCGCCATCTTCTCGGTGCTGGGCATCGGGCCCGCCGAATTCCAGGCGGCGACACTGTCGATGCTGCTGGGCGGAAACGTGCGCGTGGGCTTCGAGGACAACGTCTACATCGAACGCGGAAAGCTGGCCGCGTCCAACGCCGAGCTGGTGCGCAAGGCCGTGCGCATCGCGTGCGAGCTGGGACGCGAGATCGCCTCGCCGGCCGAGACGCGCGAGATGCTGGGGATTGCGCAGCTTTCATGAGGCCGCGGAGCGGCCGCGGGAACTGCGGCTCCAGGGCTTGCGCGGGACTTGCGGCGAGGCGCCGATTCCCGGGCCCTCGCGCGTTCGCGCGACCATCGCCGGACGCACCTGCACCCTCTCGATCATCCAAGTAGTGCCGCTCGCCGGGGGGGCGCGCTGCCGGCCGCCCGCGCTCGGTTCGGCGCCGGAATCAGTCTTCGGAGCGGAAGGAATCGATGTACCAGGACCACACGCCGCTGCAGGTCGCCGGGCAGCTCCTGATCGCGCTCCTGTTTCTGGGCACCGGCGCGGTCAACCTCGTCTGGAAATACCGGCAGCACCTGGAGCGCATGGTGGCGGCGGGCATACCGTTCGCGAACGCGGCGCTGGTCGCGGGGTTCGTCCTGCAGTTCGCGGGCGGGTTGATGCTGGCGCTCGATTGGCACCGCGCCATGGGCGCGGCCATCCTGATCGCCTTCACCGCGGCGGCCACGGCGATCTTCCACCAGTACTGGCGCGTCGAGGACCCGCTGCGCCGGCACCTGCACGTGTCATTCATCTGGTCCAACTGCTGCGGCACCATCGGCGGCCTGCTGCTGCTGATGTAGGCCGCGGGGAAGCCTCTCGCTTGAAACTCAGCCAACTGCGCCAATTCCTCGCCGCGCTGGAAGCGGGCACCATCCGCCAGGCGGCGCGCCAGATGTTCCTTTCACAGTCCTCGCTCACCAAGAGCATCCACCAGCTCGAGGAAGAGCTGGGCACGCCGCTGCTTCACCGCGGGCCGGGCGGCGTCACGCCCACCGCGGCCGGGCAGGCGCTCGCCGCGCGCGCCCGGGCGATCGAGGGCGAGTTGCGCGAGGCGCGCAACGACGTGGACGCGATCCGCGGCGCGGGCAGCGGCGAGATCCGAGTGAGCGCCTCGCCGACGGTGGCGACCTCGCTGCTGCCGCAGGCGGTGCTCGATTTCAAGCGCTCGCGGCCGAAGACTTCGTTCCAGATCGCCGAGGGCGTGTATCCCGACGTGCTCGGGCCGGTGCGCACCGGGCAGATCGATTTCGCCATCTGCCTGGTGACCGAGCGGCCGCGCGAGGAGGACTTGAACGTGGAGTCGCTGCTGCGCGACCGCGTGGTGCCCGCGGTGCGCGCCAGCCACCCGCTCGCCCAGCGCGGGCGGCTCACGCTCGCGGAACTCGCGCGGCTGGACCTGGAATGGGTGATCTACCGCCGCGGCCACGGCGGCCGGGACGTGTTCGAGCGCACCTTCCTCGCCGCCGGGCACAGGCCGCCGAGGAGCACCATCGAGTGCACCTCCTTCGCCTGCGTGCTGGCGCTGGTGGAGAAGGGCGACTACGCGACGCTGGTGCCCTCGCAGCTCCTCGCCGACCGGGGCCGGCGCATCCCCCTTGCACCGCTGCCGACCGATGCGCCGCTGCCGCCCTGGAACGTGGCGGTGATCTCGCGGCCCAGGCGCAGGCTATCCCCGCTCGGCCTTGCCTTTCTCAGGCAGCTGCACCAGAGCGCGTTGCGCTCCCGGCCGGCGCCCGCCGGCCGCGGCGGCTGAAGCGGGCGGCGCACCCGGTGCGATCAAGAAAAGCGATCGCGCGGGGCGCATTCGGCATCAGCCTGCGCCGGGGATCGATGCTAGTCTTGGGCGACTCCCCGGCGCCCTGAACGCGGCGCCTCACCCTTCCGTTTCGAGGAGCGGCGCATGAGCCTCGTCAAGATTCCCTTCCCGATGCTGCTGTACGGCATGTACCGGATGCTGCGCCGCCAGGCGCGCAAGTACCCCGCGTTCGCGAAGCGGCTGGCCGAACGCAACCTGAGCGCGCAGATACGCACCTTCGACGGCGGGGTCGGGCGCTGGTTCCGCTTCCGGGACGGCGCGGTCGAATCCGCGGGGGGACTGCACCCGAATCCCGACATCACGGTGTCCGTCGCCACGGCCGAGCTGGGTTCGGAGCTGTTCACGCCCTGGACCAATCAGCTCGATCGCATCGAGGCGATGAAGAACTTCCAGTTCACCGCCAGCGGTTCCGACGAGCTGGTGGTGTGGTTCACCCAGACCATGGCGATGATGCAGACCGCGAGCTGGGATTACGGTATCGACATGCCCGACGGCACCCGGCGCTACGTCACCAACACCAACGGCGGGCCGCTGTTCACCTACGTCAAGGACGGCAAGGTGGTGCGCATCACGCCGCTGGTGTTCGGCGAGGGCGACGCCAAGCCCTGGACCATCCGCGCGCGCGGCAAGAGCTTCACGCCGCCGCACCGCACCAGCGCGGCCGTGCACACGCTGTGCACCAAGGCGACCCTGTACTCCAAGGACCGGCTGCTGTACCCGATGCGGCGCGTGGACTTCGACGTGAAAGGCGATCGCAACGTCAGGAACCGCGGCATCTCCGGCTACGTGCGACTCAGCTGGGACGAGGCCCTCGATACCGTGGCCGCGGAGATCAAGCGCATGAAGACCCGCCATGGCCAGGGGGCGATCCTCGCCAGCCACGGTTCGCATCACATGTGGGGCAACCTCGGCTACTACCTGAGCGGCGCCTTCCGGTTCTTCAACACCATCGGCTACACGCGCGTGGTCCACAACCCGGACAGCTGGGAGGGCTGGTACTGGGGTGCGATGCATCACTACGGCTACCGCATGCGCCTGGGGCAGACCGAGACCTACAGCCTGGTCGAGGACCTGATGAAGGAGGCCGAAATGGTGGTGTTCTGGTCGGCCGACCCGGAAACCACCAGCGGCTCCTACAGCGCGCAAGAGGGCACGCCGCGGCGGCAGTGGCTGGCCGAGCTGGGCATCGAGATGGTGCACATCGACCCGTATCTCAATCACACCGCGGCGCTCCTGGGCGGCAAGTGGTTCGCCCCGCGACCCGGCAGCGACACCGCCATGGCCATGGCGATCGCCTGGGTGTGGATCACCGAAGGCACCTACGACAGGAAGTTCGTCGCTGAGCGCACGCTGGGGTTCGACCTGTGGCGCGACTATCTGCTCGGCAAGGAGGACGGCGTGCCCAAGACGCCGGAGTGGCAGGAGGCCGAGACCGGGGTGCCGGCGAAGGACGTGCGGGCGCTGGCGCGCCGTTGGGCGAGCCGCAAGACCTACCTCGGCGCGGGCGGCTGGGGCAACGGCCACGGCGGCGCCTGCCGCTCGGCCACCGGTATCCAGTGGGCGAGGACGCTGTCGTGCCTGATCGCCATGCAGGGTATCGGCAAGGCGGGCGTCAACTTCGGCCACCTCCAGTGGGGCACGCCCATCGACGTGCGCTTCTACTTCCCCGGCTATTCCGACGGTGGGCTCTCCGGAGACGTGGAGAACACCGCGCTGGCGCTCGGTCTGTACCAGCGCATGCCCCAGCTGCCGAGCTTCAATCCCTCGCGCCAGAAGGTGCCGCGGCTGCGCATCCCGGAGGCGATCCTGGAGGGCAGGACCGAGGGCTACCCCTGGGACGGCAAGACCATCGAGGGCCAGTTCCAGAAGTTCACCTACCCCTCGCCGGGGCACTCGCCCGTGCACATGTACTACAAGTACGGCGGGGCCTCGATCGGCACCATGAACGACAGCAACCGCTACGTGCGGGCCTACCGCAGCGAGAACCTGGAGTTCGTGGTCAACCAGTCGATCTGGTTCGAAGGAGAGGCGAAGTTCGCCGACATCATTCTGCCGGCCTGCACCCAGTTCGAGCGCTGGGACATCAGCGAGTTCGGCGGCACCGGGGGCTACGCGCTGCACGCCCAGACGCAGATGAACAACCGGGTGATCGTGCTGCAGCACAAGTGCATCGAGCCGCTGGGCGAGTCGAAGTCCGACTTCCAGATTTTCGTGGAGCTCGCCTCGCGCCTGGGGCTGGGCGCCTACTTCAGCGAAGGCCAGACCGAGCTCGACTGGGTGAAGCGCATGTTCGATTCCTCGGACGTCTCCAAGCGCATTTCCTGGAAGGATTTCCTGAAGAAGGGCTACTACGTGGTGCCGCCGCTCGCCGAGGACCGCCGCGACCCGCCCTCGCTGCGCTGGTTCTACGAGGGAAGGAACAAGGACGTGCCCGAACCCCATCCGCTGCCGGGCGACTATGGCGAGGAGTACGGGCACGGGCTGCAGACCCAGTCGGGGAAGTTCGAGTTCGAGTGCCAGAGCCTGAAACGCTTCGACCCCGACGACCCGGAGCGTCCGCCGATCGTCAAGTACCTGCGTTCGTGGGAAGGTCCCGGCACGGATCTCGCCGAGCGTTTTCCGCTGCAGCTCATCTCGCCGCACTCGCGTTTCTCCTACCACACGCTGTCCGACGGCAAGCAAAGCCCGGTGAACGACATCGAGGAGCACCGCGTGCTGGTGGACGGCTACTACTACTGGGTGCTGCGCATCAACGCGGAGGATGCCGCCGCACGCGGCATCCGCCAGCACGAGCTGGTGAAGGTGTTCAACGAGCGCGGGGCCGTGATCTGCGCGGCGCATCTCACGCAACGCCTGCCGCGCGGGGCGGTGCACGCCTACGAGTCCTCGGCCTGCTACGACCCGCTGGGGGAACCGGGCGAGTCGCCCGACCGCGGCGGCTGCATCAACCAGCTCACGCCCAAGCGCAGCATCGCCGCCAAGGTGAGCGCCACCGCCGCGAATTCCTGCCTGGTGCAAGTGGAGCCCTGGAAGCCGTCCACGAAGGCGGCCGCCGTTGCAGCGCGCGAGACCGCCGCAGTCTGAGGCGTCGCGCGCACCCCGGCGCCGCGGCGAGATATCCGCACCGCCCATGAACAAGCACGCCCTCTTGAACCGGGACACCCGGAGCAACCCATGAAGAAGTGGAACCTCGTAATCGACGTCGCGAAGTGTTTCAACTGCAACGCCTGCGCCATGGCGTGCCACGACGAGTACAACGGCAACAGTTTTCCCGGCTATGCCGCCGAGAAACCGAACCTCGGCCACCGCTGGATCGAGATCCGCCAGCGCGAGCGCGGCGTGTGCCCGGTGGTGGAGGTCGCCTACCTGCCGGTCACCTGCAACCACTGCGACGACCCGCCCTGCATGAAGGCGGCGCGCGACGGCGCGATCCAGAAGCGCGCCGACGGCATCGTGATCATCGTTCCGGAGAAGGCAAAAGGCCAGAAGCAGCTGGTCGATGCCTGCCCCTACGGCGCCATCTGGTGGAACGAGGAACTGCAGCTCCCGCAGGCCTGGCCGTTCGACGCTCACCTGCTGGATGCCGGCTGGACCGAGACGCGCGGCTCTCAGGTGTGCTCGACCGGGGCCTGGCGCACCCTGCATGTCGAGGACGAGGAGATGCAGCGCATCGCGCGCGAGGACAAGCTCGAGGTGCGCGCGCCTCAGCTCGGCACCCGGCCGCGGGTCTACTACAAGAACATGGACCGCTGGGCGAAGGAGTTCATCGCGGGCAGCGTGGAAGCTGCCATCGGCGGCGTCACCGAGTGCGTGGAGGGCGCGCGCATCACGCTGGAGAAGGACGGCAAGGCGCTCGCCGAGGCGCTGAGCGATCCCTATGGCGACTTCCGCTTCGGCGGCCTGGAGCAGGGCAGCGGCGCCTACACGCTGCGCATCTCCGAGCCGCGCTTCGCATCCAAGGCGGTGAACGTCACGCTGGGCGCGACCGCCGTGCTGGGGGCGATCGCTCTCCAGCCGGCGTGATGGGGTCGGTCCGGGGCGCAGGGAGGAACGAGATGTCGAGCGAAGTGCGTGTGCTGAAAAGCGTGTGCCGCTCCTGCCACGGCGGCTGCGGCGCGCTGCTGCACGTCCAGGACGGCAAGCTGGTGAAGGTGGAGGGCGACCGCGAATCGCCGCTCAACCACGGCCGGCTGTGCCCGATCGGCACGGTGACGGTGGATCTGGTCAACCATCCCAAGCGGCTGAAATACCCGCAGCGCCGTGTCGGTCCGCGCGGCTCCGGGCAGTGGCAGCGCATCACCTGGGACGAGGCGCTCGACGAGATCTCGGAGCGCCTGCTCGAGCAGCGCGCGCGCTTCGGTCCGGAATCGATAGCGCTGGGCACCGGAACGGGCCGGCACCACATCCGCTGGGTGTCGCGCTTCGGCCACGCGCTGGGTACGCCCAACTGGTGCGAGCCCGGCTTCGCGCAGTGCTTCCACCCGCGGGTCAACACCTGCCTGCTGACGTTCGGCGACTTCCCGGTGTCCGACTACACCAGCGGCACGCCGCCTGCCTGCCTGCTGTTCTGGGGCCACAACCCCGTGAATTCCGGACCGGACGGCGAGACCCGCTTCAACGTGCGCGAGGCGCTGGATTGCAACCCGAAGGTCATCGTGGTCGATCCGCGCCGCACCGATCTGGCGGCGAAGGCGGACATCTGGCTGCAGCTGCGCCCGGGAACCGACGACGCGCTGGCGCTCGCCGTGATCAACGTGCTCATCGGCGAGCGCCTGTACGACGAGGCTTTCGTGCGCGCCCACACCCACGGCTTCGATGCGCTCGCCGCGCACGTGGCCGGCATGACCCCGGAGTGGGCCGAGCCGATCACCTGGGTTGCGGCCTCGAAGATCCGCGCGGCGGCACGGCTGTTCGCGCGTACGCGGCCCGGCATCCTGGAGTGGGGCTGCGCCATCGAGCACACGCCCAAGTGCATCCAGACCGTGCGCGCGCTGTCCATGCTGCCGGTCTTGACCGGCAACGTGGACGTGCCCGGAGGCTGGGTGTTCGGGGCGCGCGCGGCCGGACGCTTCCCCAGCCTGATCGAGAACCTGACACCCGAGGCGAACGCGAAGCGCCTGGGGGCCGATCGCTTCAAGCTGCTCGGCGGGGAAGGAGCCGATCTGCCGGCGGCGCACATACCGACCCTGCTGCAGGCGATGCGCGAGGGCAAGCCCTACCCGGTGAAAGCCTTCCTCGTGTTCGGCAACAACACCCTGGTGACCTACGCCAATTCGAAGCTCGTGTACGAGTCGCTGTCGAAGCTCGACTACATGGTGTGCGCGGACCTGTTCATGACGCCGACCGCGGAGCTTGCCGACATCCTGCTGCCGGCGGCGGCCTGGCCCGAACTGGACGAGATCGTCGGCCTGCCCACCATCGCCGCCAACGTGGTGCTCGCGCAGCAGAAGGTGGTGCAGGTGGGCGAATGCAAGTCCGACGAGGAAATCTTCGTGGCCCTCGCGCGGCGCATGAAACTCCCGGTGTGCACGCAGGACGTGAAGGACGTGCTGAACGCGCAGCTCGAGGCCGGGGGCCTGGGATACGATTTCGATGCGCTCGCCCGGCGCGGCTTCGCGGTCGCGCCAGCGAGATTCCGCCGCTACGAAGAAACGGGATTCCGCACGCCGACGAAGAAGATCGAGCTGTACTCGACGCGCCTGGAGCAGATGGGCTACCCGCCGCTGCCCTCGCACGTGGAGCCGCCGGAGAGCCCGCTCTCGGCGCCCGAAGTCGCCCGCGACTACCCGCTGGTGCTCACAACAGGCGGGCGCATCCCGTTCTTCTTCAATTCCGAGCACCGCCAGCTCGCCAACCTGCGGCGGGCGTATCGCGAGCCGCGCGCCGAGATCCACCCGGAAACCGCCGCACGCCACGGCATCGCCAAGGGCGATTGGATGTGGATCGAGACGCGCCGCGGGCGCATCCGCCAGCGGGCGAGGATCACCGACGGCATCGACCCGCGCGTGATCAACGCCGAACACGCCTGGTGGTTTCCCGACGAGCCCGGCCCCGAGTACGGCTTCTGGAAGTCGAACGCCAACGTGCTCACCGACAACGGCCCGCCCTACGATCCCCAGATGGGGACGTATCAGCTGCGCGGTCTGCTGTGCCGGGTGTCGCGGGCCACGAGCGAGTGAGCGGCGCTGCCGGGTAATCCCGGTACGGCGCTCGAATGCCGGCCTGGTGATCGCGGGATGGAGCGGGCGTCGCGCCTGAAGCCCGGCGCGTGACTTCCCGAAACGCGGCCGTTCCCGCCGGCGCTGCGCGCGCGGCACCCGTGCGCACCCGCGGCAGGCCGAGGACGAGCGCAGCGCAACCACGGCAATAGTAGTATCCGGCTGCCCCGTTCGACGATTCATCCCATTGGAGGAGCTGGCAATGAACCCGATTGACCGCGCGCCGTCCTGGTTGGGTGCGGCCCTGATGCTGATCGCGCTCGCCGCCATCGGCGGCTGTTCGGCACCGGGCCGCATGGACGCGCCCATCGACTACGCGGCCCTGCTCGCCGCGCCGGACCGCAGCGAAGCCGACCGCAGGGCCGACCAGCGCCGCAAGCCGGCCGAGATACTCGCCTTCACCGGGGTTCGGCCGGGCATGAAGGTGCTCGACATGGCGACCGGAGGCGGCTACAGCACCGAGCTGATGGCGCGCGCCGTCGGCCCCTCCGGCGTCGTATACGGACAGGACGCGCCGACCACGATCGCCAATGCGCGCAACGCCTTCGAGGCGCGCGCGAAGACGCCGGCGATGAGGAACGTCGTGCGCCTGATGAGACCCTTCGACGACCCGGTGCCGGCGCAGGTGCGCGATCTGGACCTGGTCAGTTTCTTCAACGAGTATCACGAGATGCCCCGGGCCAAGGTCGATCGGGCCAGGATGAACCGCCGCCTGTTCGAGATCCTGAAGCCCGGCGGGGTGCTGGTGATCTCCGACCATTCCGCGCGCCCCGGCGACGGCGACAGGGTCGGCTCGACGCTGCACCGCATCGAGGAGAGTCTGGTGCGCCGCGAGGTGGAGGCGGCGGGCTTCCGCCTGGTTGCCGAAGGCGGTTTCCTGCGCAATCCCGGGGACAGGCGCGACAGCGCGATCTTCAAGTCGCCGGTGCCGGTGGATGACTTCTTCCTGAAGTTCGAGAAACCGCGCTGAGCGCCCGGCCGGGACATCGGGGGCCGGCCGCGCCGGCGCGAGTCTGGCCCCGCCGGCGCGGGTCTGGCCCCGCCCATTGGCGTATCTGTTCGCGTCACTGCCGGGGCCTCGCGCCTGGGATGGCCCGGCGCGCTCAGATCAGGTCCTCGCGATCGTCGAACCGCGATTCCACGTCCATCGGCAGCAGCTGGATGGTGGCCCGCAACCCGGGCACCGCGCTCATCAGGGCCTGCTCCACGGAGGTGCGCACCGCCGCCGCCCGGCCGAGCGACCACGAGCGCGGCATGTGCATGTGCAGATCGACGAAGCGGCGCTGGCCGGCGCGGCGAGAGTAGACGTGGTCGAAGCGGATGGTGTTCTCGTGGCGGAACTCCTCCAGCACCGCGTCGATGCGCGCCTGCACTTCGGGTTCGAGCGCCTGGTCCATCAGGCCGTCGAACGAGCGGCGCACCAGAGACAGGCCTTCGCGCAGGATGTTCAACGCCACCGCCGCCGCCAGCAGCGGATCCATCCACTGCCAGCCGGTGAAGTGCACGGCCGCCAGCCCGAGCACCACGCCGGCCGAGGTCCAGACGTCGGTGAACAGGTGCCGGGCGTCGGCCTCCAGGGCCATCGAGCGCATCGCGCGCGCCTTGCGCAGCATGCCCCAGGCGAGCGCTGCGTTGAGCACCGATGCGAGCACCGACAGCGCGAGCCCGAGGCCCAGTTGCGCGAGCGGCTGCGGGTGCAGGAATCGATCGAACGCCGCCCACAGGATGGCGAGCGCCGCCACCAGGATCAGCACGCCCTCGAAGGCGCTGGAGAAGTATTCGGCCTTGTGGTGACCGTAGGGATGTCCCTCGTCGGGCGGGAGCGCCGCCAGCGTCACCATCGCCAGCGCGAACAGCGCCCCGGCGAGATTGACCAGCGCTTCCAGCGCATCCGAGAGCAGGCCCACCGAGCCGGTGAGCCACCAGGCGACGGTCTTGAGCCCGATCGTTGCGATCGCGACCGCGACCGAGAGCTTGAGGTAGGAGGCGACTTGCACGCGGTGATTATGGCTGGCCGCTCGAACGGCGCCATGACATGGCGCAAGCGAGCGACCGAATGCCGTTCTCGCGGGGGCGGTCCGTGCGGCCGCGACCTGTGCGCGCTCGATTCCCGCGGCGGGCCCCGCGCGTGCGTCTCAAGCGCGCGCGGCGATCTCCAGCGCCCTCAGGTGGTCGTCGAGAATCCGCGGCAGCTCCCCGGGCGGCGTGCGGCCGAAGCCGCAATAGGCGGCCAGCCCGAAGTTGGGCACGAACCTGCGCACGGTCGCGAGGCGCGCCGGCAGCGATTCCATGCTGTGGATCATGCCCAGATAGACGCGGGCGGCGCCGACGCCCAACCGCGCCAGAGGCGCGTAGAAGGCGTCGTCCGCACGGTCGAGCGCCGGAACGTGAACCCAGTCGGTGCGCCGGCCGGCAGCCGCGACGGCCGAGTTGATCAGGTCGACCGCACACCCCAGGTCGCGGGGGGCGAAAGCCGGCCAGCCGCCGAAGGTGCCGAAACAGAAGTGAAAGCCCAGCGCCGCCTCCGGGGGCAGCAGGGCCGACAGCCTGCCGACGGGCGCGACCTGGGTCTCGATCTGCGCCTCCTTCGGCGTGATTCCCGAGGGACCGTAGACGGCCGACAGCTCCCAGGCGCAGTCCCACTGGATCGCGAGGTCCTGCGCCGGGATGCGGCGCAGGATCACCTCGATCTCGGCGGCGAGCGCCTCCTCGAACCCGGGCCGCACGCGCTGGAGATCGGCGGGGTCGGGAAAGTAGAGCGGCCGCACCACGCTGTTGACCATGGGGATGGAGATCTGGAAGCGCAGATCGGCGGGAAGCACGCCCTGTTCCCGGAGCGTCTTGAAGACGAAGTAGGAGCTGGTCGCGTCGCGCGCGTAGCCCAGCCGCAACCCCGGCAGCCCGAAACGCACCCGCTCCAAGCCTGGCTTCACCCTGAACTGCCAGGTGTCCTCGCGCCGGGCCGGCAGCAACTGCTCGACGCCGGCGATCGGGGGCGGCCTGCGCAGCGTCTCGAGATCCTGGTGTCCGTTGAAGACCAGGTAGCAGAAGCGGTTGACCCAGGACCTGCGCTCGCCCACCTCGCCGTCGGGCAGCGCCGGGAGGTGCGGGCCGAGCCGCGCGCCGAAGGTGCGCATCACCTCTTCCACCGTGTCCAGGGGAATGCTGCCGACGAGGAGTAGGTCCTTGGCCATGACGAAGCGCTCCGTGGGTTACAGCGGTCTCGCCGAATTTGCACATCGCATCCCGGAGGGCGAGCAGGCGATTCAAGCAGTTTGCGTCGTGCCGGGCACTGTAGCACCGCAGCGCGCGGCGCAGGTTTCAGACCGGCTTGATCTGAAGGTGCCGCGTGCTCGGATGCGCGTGGCGAATGGACTTCTCGCGCGCCGAGGCCTTGTTGATGGCGTCGAGCGGCAGGGCGACCTCGATGAGCTTCTTCTTCACGCGACGAGGTCCTCCAGCAACCATTGGGCGGCCGGCGCCCAGGAGATGTTCCTGGGCAGTGCGCGCCTGGGAGGCGGCGCGTCCATCGTCACCAGCCATGCCCGGGCGCGGCGGTGCTCCCTGGCCGCGGCTTCGAGCGCGCGCAGCTCGCGCGTCCAGGTGTCGTCGCCCTCGCTCTCCAGGCAGACCTGGATGAGCACGGGCGCCTCGCCCGCGCGCTGTGACAGGAAGTCCGCCTCGAATCCGTCCCGGGTGCGCACGTATGCGGTCTGGTAGCCGCGTCGCTCGAGTTCGAGCAGCACCGCGGTTTCAAGCGCTCGGCCGCGCTGCTCCCGGCCGCTCGTCTCGAAAAGCGCGATGAGACCCGGATCCACCGGATACGCCTTTCTGGGATTCACCATCCGCTGGCGTTCCGAGGCGCTGTGCATGGCCACCGTGCGCACCAGGCAGGCATCTTCGAGGTGGGCGAGGTAGCTGTGCAGTGTGTCCTTGCCGACGGGCACGCCCTGCGAGCGGAGCGCGTCGTAATGCTTCTTGACCGAGAAGCTGCCGCCCGGGTTGGCGAGGAGCTGCCGCTCGATCCAGCGCAGCGCCAGCGGATTGCTGACGGCGTGGCGCTCGATGACGTCACGAAGCACCACCACGTCCACGTACCCGGTGAGGAGCCGCGCCCGGTCGCGGGGAGCGAGCCCCTGGGCTTCGGGAAATCCACCCTCCGCGAGATAGCGGCGCAACTGCCGGTCGAGCGCGGCGCGCCCCGCGGCATCCAGCCGATCGAAGGGAACGCGCGGTTCCAGGGCGGCATGGCGCAGCGCCTCGCGAAAGCTGAACGGATGCACCAGCACTTCCAGCCCTCGGCCGCGAAGGCTGGTGGCGACCTCGCGCGAGAGGAGTTTGGCCGAGGACCCCGAGACGAACAGGTCCGTTCCCCCATCGTCCATCAGCCGCCGGACCAGCCCCTCCCAGCCGGGAACGAGCTGGACCTCGTCGAGATAGAGCGTCACGCTCACGCGCTTGCGAGCGCGGGCGCCCCCGGCGCGGAGGTCGGGAAACTGCCGGGCGTGCTCTTCCAGCAGCCATCGCAGGTCGTCCACCGTCATCCCGACAAGCCGCTCGTCTTCGAGCGAGAGCAGCAGCTGCGCCTCGCCGGGGCTTCCGGCAGCGATCCGGTCGGCCCGGCATTGCGCCAGGAACGTGGTCTTGCCGCTTCGGCGGACCCCGACCACCGCGAGCGCCTTGCCGGGGACATCGGGCAGCAACGTGTCGCGACGCGTCGGAACCGGCCGGTCTGCAGCCAGCGACTCCGCGAGCTTGAGGCGCAACAGGTCGCGAGATATTGTCATTACAGGCGTGACAATATACTATGAATTGATCCTTTTGACAAGGACAATACAGACTGATCCAACCCAGCCGCCCGGTGATGTCGGGAACCCTCGTCAGCGAGGCGGTGAATGGTCGTCACCGCGGCGATTTTCGATGCCAGACTTCCGCCTTCAGCACCCGCCGCACTCCAGGTCGATCGAGCCATTACGATGTGTGAACCTGATCTGGACAAGGGCGCAGGGTTCCGCTAGACACAGCCTGGCTCGCAATCCTTGGAATTCCGGGATCGGCATGACCCTCTACCTCGGCACCGACATCGGCGGCACGTTCACCGACCTGGTGGGCTACGACTCCGCCAGCGGCGAGCTGTCGTTCGCCAAGACGCTCACCACGCCGTCCGACCTGGTGCAGGGCGTGCTCGCCTGCCTGGACGACGCTGGGATCGAGGCGCACGCGGTGGACGTCCTCAAGCACGGCACCACCCAGGTCATCAACACGCTCCTGGAGCGGACCGGGGCTCGAACCGCGCTCGTCACCACCGAGGGGTTTCGCGATGTCCTGGAAATCGGTCGCGCCTCACGGCCGCGCGCGTTCGACCTCGACTACCGGCGCAGTCCGCCGCTGGCGCCCGCCTGGCTGCGGCTGGAGGTGCGCGAGCGCATCGCGGCCGACGGCTCGGTGCTGCAGCCGCTTGGCGAGGACGAGCTGGAGCGCGTCGCGCTCGAGCTGGAACGGCTCGGTGCCGAGGCGGTCGCGGTGTCCTTTCTCAATGCCTACCGCAACCCCGTGCACGAGGAGCACGCGGTGCGATTCCTGCGGCGCCGGCTGCCGCGGGTCTTCGCTTGCACGGGCACCGAGCTGACGCGCGAGTGGTTCGAGTACGAGCGCACGGCCACCGCGGTGGCCAACGCCTACGTGGGGCCGCGCGGCGCGAGCTACATCGAGCGTCTGGACGCGACGCTCGCCGCGCGCGGTTTCGCCGGGCGGCTGTACATCATGGCCTCCAACGGCGGCGTGCTCTCCGCAGCGCGCGCCAGGCTCGAGCCGGTGTCGCTGGTGGAATCCGGTCCGATCGGCGGCTGCATCGGCGCGGCGGCCTACGCGCGGGAGCTGGGTCTGCCCCGGCTGGTGGCGTTCGATATGGGCGGCACCACCGCCAAGTGCGCGCTGGTGGAGGAGTGCCGCTTCGAAGTGCACCCCACCTATCATGTCGGCGGCTACGACTACGGCTTTCCGATCCGCACCCCGGTGCTCGATATCGTCGAGGTCGGTACCGGCGGGGGTTCGATCGCGTTCATCGATCCCGGCGGCGGCCTGAGGGTGGGGCCGAGGAGCGCCGGCTCGGACCCGGGCCCGGTGGGTTTCGGACGCGGCGGCGCGGAACCCACGGTGACCGATGCCAACCTCGCGTTGGACCGCATCGCAGCGGGCGCCTTCCTGCACGGTGCGCTCCCGCTCGATCGCGAGGCGGCGCGGCGCGCCATCGATCTGCGCATCGGGCGTGCGCTCGGCTACGCGGGCGAGGGCGGCGTGGACGCGGTGGCGAACGGCGTGCTCGCCCTGGCGGACTTGCAGATGGCGAGCGCCATCCGGGAAATCACCGTCGAGCGCGGCCGCGACGTGCGCGAGTTCGTGCTGTTCGCCTTCGGCGGCGGCGGACCGATGCATGCCGTGAGCCTTGCGCGCGAGCTGCGCATCCCGCGGGTGATCGTGCCGCCAGAGCCGGGGCATTTCTCGGCGCTGGGGATGCTGCTCGCCGGCGCGCGGCTGGACGAGGCGCGCACGCTGCTGCTGGCGCTGGATGCCGGCGCCGAAGCGGCGTTGCGCGATCACGTGGTCACGATGCGACAGTCGCTGGCGCGATCGCTGCGGGAGACGCTGGAGGCCCGGCAGGCGGCGTTCGAGGCGGTCGCAGAACTGCGCTTCGCCGGCCAGCGGCACAGCCTGCGGGTGGAGTTTCGCGACGAGGATTCGCACCGCGTGCTCCGCGCGCGATTTTTCGAAGCCTACCGGCGCCGTTACGGGTTCGTCGACGCGGCGGCGCCGGTGGAACTGGTGGGCGTGCGCGTGACGGCGCTCGCGCCGACGGACAGGCCCGCGATCTCGAATCTGCGAAGGACCGCGGCGGCGCAGGCAGAACCGCGGGGGTGGCGAGAGGTGTACTTCCGCGAAGCCGGTGTGCGACTGCGAACCGCGATCTACGCGCGCCAGCACCTCGCG
>JADLDQ010000250.1 GCA_020846575.1 Burkholderiales bacterium | reverse complement strand
GTTCGGATCTCGAAGCCGCCCTGCCCGGCCTCGGCATAGGTCTGTTCGTCGGTGTAGGCGAGCAGCGCCTCGCGCCGGTTCTCCAGCAGCCGCGCGAGGAACTCGCGGTCCCAGGCCTCGTTGATCTTCCCGGAGTCGGGCGTGGCCGGCCAGTGGGAGATGCCGCCGGTGCCCACCACCGCGATGCGCTCGGGCGCGCGCTCGCAGGCGCGGCGCAGCGCCCGGCCGAACGCCCAGGTGCGCGCGAGCGGCGTGAGCGGCGGCCCCTGGCAGTTGATGTTGACCGGGATCACCGGCAGGTCGAAGCGCGGCGTGAGAAAGCTGAGCGGCACCATGATGCCGTGGTCGAACTTCCACTCCTGGGCATAGGCGAGATCGACCTCCTGCATCACGTCCCGGATCAGGCGCTCCGAGAGCGCGGCGTGTCCCGGAATCCCGTGGCGGCGGATGCCCAGCCACGCCTCGTCCTCGATCGGACCCTCGTAGTTCTCGGCCATGCCCATGCAGTACGCGGGCATGTTGTCCATGAAGAAGTTGGCGAAGTGCTCGGCGGCGACCACCACCAGCGCCTCGGCGCGCGCGGCCTCGATGTCGCGGCGCATGCGCTCGTACCCGGCGTACAGGCCGTCGCGCAGCACCGGGTCGGCCATGCGCGCGCGTCCGGTGATTCCCGGCGCATGAGCGCACACACCCGCGTACACCAGGGCCATCAGACCGCCCCCCTGCCGTCGGTCATGCGGTAGAGGCCCGCGCGCACCGGGCCGTGCCGCGTCACGCCGTCGCGCATCGCCTGGATGTAGTCCTTCCAGGCGAGCCCCGCCATCGCCGCGTAGTGCATCAGGAGCTGCCCGTTGACGCCCATCACGTAGAGCAGGCCGATGTCGTTCTCGAGCAGCGCGCGGCGCTCCTCCGCGCTCATCGGGTACTCCCGCAAGAGCGCCTCGCGATCCGTCTCGAAGCGCCCGCGCACCCACGGGTCGCGGTTCAGGTTGTAGATCAGCTTCTGAACGTAATACAGGCTCATCGGCGTCGCGCCGGCCGCAGTCCTACTCCACCTTCATCCCGGTCTTCTCGATCACCTCGGTCCACAGCGCCCGGTCGCGCGCGGCGCGCGCGCTCATGGCCGCGGCGGTGTCCGCCACCGGGTCGAGCCCCGCCTTGCGCAGCCGCGCACGAACGTCGTCCATCGCCATGATGCGCGCGAGTTCCCGGTAGAGCGCGTCCACCACCGCCTGCGGCGTCTTCGCCGGCGCCAGCAGACCGAACCAGGGCGTCATCGTGAAGTTCGCGTAGCCGGACTCGATCATGGTGGGCACCTCCGGCAGGTCCGCGACGCGCTGCTCGCTCGCGACCGTCAGCGCGCGCAGCCTGCCGGCGCGCACGTTGGCGAGCGCGCCGGCGACCGGCGTCATGAAAGCCTGAGTCTGACCGGCCACCACGCTCTGGATCGCGGCCGCGTTGCCGCCGTAGGGGACGTGCGTCAGCTTCGCGCCGGTGGCGAGCTTGAAGTACTCCATGGCGCGGTGCCCGGGGCTGCCCAGGCCGGCCGAGGCGTAGGAGAAGTCGCTCGCCTTCGAGAGTTTCACGAATTCGGCCACGGTCCGCGCTTTCAGCGCGGCGCTGATCACCAGCAGGGTGGAGCCCTCGGTGAGCAGCGCCACCGTGCGCAGCCGTTGCAGCGGTTCGCCGAACTGCTTGTACAGGACCGGGTTCACCGTCAGCATGGCGTCGATGATCCACAGCAGCGTGTAGCCGTCGGGCGCGGACTTCGCGACCATGTCCATGCCGATGTTGCCGGTCGCACCGGTCCGGTTTTCCACCAGGAACGGCTGGCCGAAGCGCTCGCCGAGTTTGGCCGAGAACACCCGCGCCACCAGGTCGAGCGGACCGGCGGGCGGGAACGGCACCACCATGCGGACCGGTTTCTCCGGCCAGGACTGCGCGGTGGCCGACATCGAAGCGATGGCGAGAGCGGCGGCGGCGACGAGACGTCTCATGGGCGGTGACCTCCTGCTTGTTCACGCGTTCGAAGGGCGATCATAATTCAGCCCCGGGTCGATATCCCCGGATCACGAAGGAGCGAGGTTCATGCCCGAGGAGCGCCAGCCGCTTGCCTGCATCCGCCGCGTGCTGCAGGAGATGCCCCCGAAATTCGATCCGCCCACCGAGGGGTTCCTGCGCTGCCAGGGTCTGGACACCTCCAGAATCCGTCCCATGGGTCTGAACGAGTGCCTGTTCGCGCCCTCGCCCAAAGTCATCGCGGCGATCCAGGCGAACCTGGCGCGCATCAATCGCTATCCGGACGCGCAATGCCCGGCGGTGGGCGAACTCGTCTCGCGCCGCACCGGCGTGCCCATGACCCGCATCGTCTGGGGCAACGGCAGCGAGGAGCTGATCCAGGGGGCGGTGCAGCTCACCAGTTCGCCCGGAGACCGCGTGGTGCTGCCCGTGCCCACCTTCTGGGGCTACCGCGCCATCGTCCGGGCAGCGGGCATGGAGATCACCGAGGCGCCGAACCGCGCCGACGGCATGCCCGACGTGGATCGCATCGTCGCGGCGGTCGATGCGCGCACCCATCTCGCGTTCTGCGTCACTCCCAACAACCCGAGCGGTTCGATGCTCTGCGCCGCGGACTTCGCCAGACTCGCGCAGCGCGTCCCTGACGACGTGCTCCTGTTCGTGGACGAGGCCTACCACGAGTTCGGCGCCGCAGCGGGCGGACCGGACATCCTCGCCCTGCTCGCGGCGCGCCGCGGCCCCTGGATCGTCGCGCGCACCTTCTCCAAGGCCTACGCCATGGCCGGCATGCGCATCGGCTACGCACTGTGCAGCGCCGAGGAGGTCGCGCAGGCGCTGAAGAAGACCACTTGCGTGTTCAACGTGCCGCTCCTCGCGCAGGCGGCGGCGCTCGCGGCGCTGGAGGATGCGGACCACCTCGCGCGGGTGCTGGCGCTGACCGCCGCGGGGCGGGCGCAGCTCGACGCCGGCTTTCGCGCGCTCGGCCTCGCGCCGATGGCGTCCGTGGGCAACTTCGTCTCGGTGCGGCTGCCGCTGCCCGGCGCGCAGGCGGTGGGGGCGATGCTCGAGCGCGGCGTGCAGATTCACGCCTGGCCGGACCCGGGTTTCGAGCGCTTCGTGCGCATCACGGTGGGCGCACACGAAGACAACCTCGCGTGCCTGGAGGCGCTTGCCGAGGTATTGGCTGCGGCGAAGCCGCAACGCAGCATTGCCTGAAGTCGCGGGGAGCGCGCGGGGCGAGCAGCCCCTGGCTCCTGTCGTGACAAGAAAGCGCAGCTTTCCCTGAAGTCGCGGGGAGCGCGAGGGGCGAGCAGCCCCTCGCTCCTGTCGTGACAAGAAAGCGCAGCTTTCCCTGGAGTCGGGGGAGCGCAAGGGGCGAGCAGCCCCTGGCTCCATCCAGATCACTCCGGCTTGATGCCCGCGATCTTCACCACCTGCGTCCACTTGTCCGTCTCGGCGCGCAGCTTGCGGCGCAGATCCTCGGCGCTCCCGCCTGCGGCGCTGGTCCCGCGCTTGACCAGATCCGCCCTGACCTGGGGCATCTTCAGCACGGCATTGAACTCCGCGTTGAGGCGCGCGACGATGGCCGCGGGCGTCGCCAGCGGCGCCACGAGGTAGTTGTAGCCCTGGATTTCGACGTTTGGAACGCCCGACTGCGCCAGCGTGGGTATCGCGGGCTGCTGTTCGGAGCGAACCGGCGAGGCGACGCCCAGGATGCGCAGCTTCCCGGAACTCATGTGCGAGGACACCGCCGGGAACCCGGTGATGGTCACCTGCACGCGGCCGGCGAGCAGGTCGGGAATGGCCGGCCCCATGCCCTTGTAGGGCACGTGCACGATGTCGGTGCCGGTCTGCTGCTTGAACAGTTCCATGGCGAGGTGATGCGGCGCGCCGATCCCCGGCGAGGCGTAGCTCAAGCTCCCGGGCTTCGCCCTGGCGATGCGGGCGAGATCCCCCGCCGTTTTCGCCGCCAGCGCCGAGCCGCTCACCACCAGGTAGAAGTCGATGGTGGTGGCGAGCACGATCGGTGCGAAGTCGGCAAGGATGTTGACATCCTTATTGGCGCCCAGCGCGATCATCAGCACCATGTTGTCGTTGGTGAACAGCAGCGTGTAGCCGTCGGCGGCGGCGCGCTTCGCCGCCTGTGCGCCGATGATGCCCGCGGCGCCGCCGCGGTTATCCACCACCAGCGTCGTTCCCAGCCGCTCGCCCAGGCGCTCCGACACGGTACGCGCCGTCAGGTCGGTGCCGGCGCCGGGCGCGCTGTTGACGATCATCTGGATCGGCTTGGCGGGGTACGGCTGCCCCTGGACCGCCGCCGGCACGCTCGCAAGCGCCAGGCTCAGAGAAAAGCCCGCACCGAGGCGCCGAAGATTCCGCACGTGCATCTCCATCTCCATCACCATCTCCATCTCAGAATCGATCCAGCGATGCGAGGATAGCATGCGCATTTCGGCTCGCTCCGAACCCGATCGCGTCCAATGGCGGAGCGTGCACGGTGATCACCATCCCGGAGCGGATCGCGCGCATGCGGGCGATGCCGCGGTGGCCAGACAGGGCGCGCCGCGATCCGAACGGCGTGCTGCGGCGGCAGGTGTACGCGGGGTTGCGGGTGGCGGCGCTGCAGGCGGGGGAGCAGCGCAAGAAAAGCCGGATGCGGGCTTCCTGCCCGGCGCTTGCGGGTGCAACGCTTGACCTGCTGCCCGCGGCATCGAGCGCGCGGCGGACCTCCGGTATCGACTTCGCCAGCGCGAAGTCCCATGTCCCGAAGGAATTCCCCGCGTTGACGGCGTTCACCCAGCGCAGCGCCGCGGCGCGCTTGATCTCCTCCGGTTCGTCGAAGCCCTTCGTCTCCAGGATCAGGAAGCGTCGCTGCGCACCCGCCAGCCGGCTGAGGAAATCCGGCACGAACTCGTGGGACTGGCCGTTGTGCAGATACGCTATCGAAAAACCCAGTCCGGCATTCTTGACCAAGGCGGCGACGACAGGGTGCGTGTCGACGCTGTACGCCGCCGACTGCTCCCACGTGCGCGTGTCGGCGACCACGCAGTTGACATGGCTGCGGGCCACCTCGCGCACGTCGCGGCCGGTCCAGAAGTCGACTTCGGCGGTGGAGCCTGCGCCCCGCCTTGCCTCGTAACGCGGCAGCTCGGGCTCCTCGCCTTGCGAAATGTCCGGAGCGATGGTGCTGGAAAGGCGCTCGACGACCTATGAGCAGCAGGGCGCGAGGAACAGATCGCGCAGGTCGGCGGGTGGTTCCACCAGCACTTTCGCCACCT
>JADLDQ010000249.1 GCA_020846575.1 Burkholderiales bacterium | reverse complement strand
GCAGCCCCCATCCAGACGACGGCAAGACGGCGGCGTGCCAAGAAGCTGTGCATCCCCTCACTCCCGTTCGGCGCCGGCGCCCCGCGCACGCGCGACCGCGGCAGCGCCGGTCCGGCCGCCTGTGCACGCGTCGCCGTCTCGGTCGGGGATCGGATCCGCTCCGCCTCAGCCGGGCTGGTGCGGAACGACCGGCAGCACCAGATGGGACGGGTACTTCTCGGTGTGAAACACCTTGTGCACCACGGTCCTGCTGCTGCACAGGTGATAGGGAGCGTACTCTACGTCATGCGCGCCAGCAAGGCCGGAGGGCAGGTCGATGCTGGTGATATCGATGCAGATGCGGTGCCCCGCCTTGAACAGGTTCGCGGTCGAGAGGATCTCGATCGCGTACTCGTTGACCTGTCCGGGCTTCACCGGTTTCCACGCCTTGCGGGTGAGCGGGTGCCAGGGCCGCCAGGGCTTCGAGCGCCTGGGGTCGAGCGCGCGATGAGACGCCTTGAGCCAGCCCCGCGTAAGCTCGCGTTCAGGCAGTCCCTCGGGCACTTCGACCTCGCCAGGGCGCGCGGTGCGCACCGAGACGTCCGGGCCGACGTCCTTGAGGATGACGATCCAGTTGGTGTCGTTCTGGTCGATCGACGCCCACAGGTAGAGCGCGATCGGCCCGGCCACCAGCGTGTCCTCGGGCAGGGGGGAGGTCATGTAGCGCAGCCGCGAGATGCGGTTGGTCTGGGTGGGGGGCATCTGCACGAAGGTGTCGGGCCCGGCGCGCGCATCCCGCGCGCCGGGTGTATACCCCTGCGTGCGCAGCCGCTCCCAGCTCTCGAGGTAGAGCCTGGTCCAGCGCGTCTGCGGCAGGGGCCAGTCGCTCCCGTAGCGCCACCTGTTCTCGCCCATCACCCAGTACTTCACCGGCGGCTCCTTCAGGATGCCGGTGTCCTTGCCCTTCAGCCAGTGGTCGTACCAGCGCAGGATCTCGTCGTGGAAGGAGTGAAAGGGGCGCTGCAGGTGCGCCGGGCCGGTGAACAGGAGCTTCTTAGGCACGCCCTTCACTCCCTGGAACCACTGCTGCGAGCCCTGCAGGTGCAGCTTGTAGCTGTAGGCGTACCAGCCGGCGCCGGTGTAGAAGGGGATCCTGATGCGCTTCATGCGCGCCTCGGTCCGCTCGACGATGTCCTCCGGGTCGAACGGCTCCAGCAGCTGCTCGAAGTACCAGGGCATGGTCTGTCCCTTCTGCGCGAGCACGTTGAAGATGTTCGGGTACATGAGGTAGTCCGGGTTGCGCATCGCCTCCTTCCACTTCTTCTGGACGGCCGGCGGCAGCCGGCCCGGCTGGCCGCGGTTCAGGTGCATCACGTTGCAGGCATCCAGCAGGAACACCATGGTGTGCATCAGCCCGCCGGGGTAGAAGTCGCGGAAGCCCCACTCGCCGAAGCAGCCCATCGAGTCGTAGGGGAAGATCGCCTTGAGGCTCGGCGGCTGCTGCACGGCGGCGTCGAACTGCGAACCCGCGAACGCCGAGATGCCGATCATGCCGACCTTGCCGTTGCACCAGGGCTGCCTGGCGATCCACTCGATGAGGTCGTAGAGGTCCCAGTCGGGCGCGCCGCCGCCGTCGGACTTGCCCGCGCCGCGCAGGTTCGCGCACACGTGCGCGTAGCCGCGGGTGACGAGGTAGTCGGTGTCGCCGCCCTCGGCGCCGCCGAACCACATGCGCGACCAGGCGGGCTGCGACCACTGCGCGGCCCTGGCCATCTCCGGCGTCTGGAACTCCTTGTTGTGGGGCGCGATCGCGAGCAGCGCCGGGAACCGGCCCTTCATGTCCGGCCGGTAGATGTCCAGCGCGAGGCGCTTGCCGTCGCGCATCGGCGCCATGACGTCGCGCTCCTGGGCGATCTTCTCGCACACCAGCGGCGGGTTGTAGCCGGGCGGCGGCGTGTGCTGGTCCGGCAGCGACAGGGCTCGCGCGTGATCTTGCAGGGGCGTCTTGTCCATGTTCTTTTCTCCGGGGTGGGACGGCGGCGGCGCCCGCTCATCCGGCGGCGCGCCGCGTCGCGACGGATTGCCTGCTGCGCATGCTTCACCCGGCGCTCGGCGCGGATGCGCGCGTTCTCGTCCCGCAGAGGCAGGCGTGGATGAGTCCGGGCCATGCTAATGCGGCCCGTTCGAGGGGGTCAAGGCGGCGGCCGCGCGCCGCCGGTGTACCATCCCGGCCGTCGTTCATCGCGAGGAAGCGCCGCATGTTTCAGGCACTGAGCCGGGCCCTTGTCAGCCAGTTGCATCCGAAGATGCTGTTCCTCATGCTCTGGCCGGTGCTGCTCGCGACTTTCGCCTGGGCGGTGCTTGCGCTGCTGTTCGGCGCCCAGGCGGTGCGCTGGGTGGACGGCGCCCTGAAATCGAGCCAGACCGTGCAGTGGATGCTGGAGTTCTGGCCGCTCGCGCTGCTCGCCGCGCACCTGGCGGTGGTGGTGCTCGCGCTTGCCTTCGTGCCGCTGGTGCTCGTCACCGCCGTCCTGATCGTGGGCGTGTTCGCGATGCAGGCGATCGTCGACCACGTCGCGCAGCGCGACTACCCGGGGCTCCAGAGGCGGCACGGCGGGGGCTTTGCCGCGAGCCTGGGCAATTCACTGCTGGCGCTGGCCGCATTCATCGCCCTCGCGTTGATATCGCTGCCGCTGTGGCTCGTGCCTGCGCTGTGGCCGGTGTTGCCGGTGCTGCTGTTCGCCTACCTCAACCAGCGCGTGTTCCGCTTCGACGCGCTCGCCGAGCACGCCGACGCCTCGGAACTGCGCGAGATCGCGCGCCGCGACCGGGCGGAACTCTTCCTTTTGGGCATCGCCGTCGCCGTGGTGGGGCACGTGCCGCTGCTGGGGTTCTTCGCGCCGGTGTACGGCGGACTCGTGTTCACGCACTACGGGCTTGCGCGGCTGCGGGCGCTGCGGGGTGAGCCGATCGAAGGCAGGGCAGTGCGCTCGTGAGGAGCAGGCCCGTGGCGGCGATCGATGCACCGCATTGCCGAGGAACTCGGGGCACGGCGCCGGGAACGCGGTGTGATGAGCGCTCAACCCCGGTCGTCGAGCGAGCGCGAACCCCTTCTTGCCGGCGCTGAGCGGCGTACCTTCGCAGGATCGGGTATGCCGAGTCGGCGCAGTCTCCGACTTCGCGGACGCGTGCGCGACTGACGCTTGTCGTGCCGGCTGGCAGCGAGTACGCTGGCGCAGGCGCTGCGGCGCGCGCGGCCGCAGTGGCCGATCGAGATCGAGGCGATCACCACCAACGAGGAGGAAACATGGGACGAACCGGATTGATCCTTGCGGCGCTTCTCGCGTCGCCGGTGGCTGCGCAGCAGGGTTACCCGGAGCGCCCGGTGCGCATCGTCGCGCCTTTCGCTCCCGGGGGACTGGTCGACGTGTTGTCGCGCGCCGTGGGCGAGCGCCTGCAAAAGCAGCTCGGGCAGCCGTTCATCATCGAGAACCGCGCAGGGGCGGGCGGCAACGTCGGGGCCGACATCGCCGCCCGGGCGGAGCCCGACGGCTACACGCTGCTCATGACCTCGGCCGGCATCCTGACGATCAACCAGTTCCTCTATGCCAGCATGAGTTTCGATCCGGCGAACGCCTTTACGCCGATCACCGTGGTGGCCGACATGCCGATGCTGCTCGTGGTGCGCAACGAGCTGCCGGCGCGCAACGTGAACGAATTCATGAGTCTGGCGAAGTCCACGCCCGGGGGACTGTTCTTCGGCTCGCCCGGACACGGCACGACCGGGCACCTGGGCATGGAGCTGTTCATGCACGCGACCGGCGTGAAACTGCAGCATGCTCCGTACAAGAGCGCCGCCGAGGCGGTGCGGGCGGCGCTCGCCGGGCAGACGCAGGCGATGTTCGACAATCCGCCGACGGTGATGGCGCAGATCAAGGCGGGGGGCCTGCGCGCGCTCGGTGTCGCGGCGAAGCAGCGCATTGCGCAGCTTCCGGACGTGCCGACCATCTCCGAGAGCGGCGTGCCCGGTTTCGAGGCGAGTTCCTGGTTCGGTCTGGTGGCGCCGGCGCGCACGCCCAAACCGATCGTCGCGCGGCTCGTGACGGAGACGGTGAGGGCGCTGCGTGACCCGCCGATGCAGGAGCGTTTCGGCCAGCTCGGCGCACGCCTGGTGGGCAACCCGCCCGAGGAGTTCGCCGCCATCATCGTTGCCGAGCGCGCGCGCTGGGGGCAGGTGATCCGCGGCGCGGGGATCAAGCTGCAGTGAGTCGATAGGAGGACGGTGCCGCAGACGTCCGTTGCGGCGTGACGATGTGTGTGCAGGTCAGAGGAGGTGGAAGATGATCGACGGCAAGACGGCACCCTACGCGGCACTGCTGTTGCGGGTCGGCATGGGGATTCTGTTCATCCTGCACGGCGCCTATCTCAAAGTCGCGGTATTCACGATGGCGGGCACGGGAAAGTATTTCGCCGGCCTGGGGCTCCCGGACGGGTTCGCGTGGCTGGTCATGCTCTATGAGACGATCGGAGGCCTGGCGCTCATCCTCGGCATCCAGGTCCGCTGGGTGGCGCTGTTCCTCGGTGTTCACCTGCTCTTCGCGGCCTACCTCGGACACGCCGCCAACGGCTTCTGGTTCAGCGCCAAGGGCGGAGGCTGGGAGTATCCGCTGTTCTGGGCGGGCGCCTGCTTCGCGCTCGCGCTGCTTGGCGAGGGTGCCCACGCGCTCAGACCGTCACGGCCCGCTGGCCAGGCGCGCTAGGCCTGCCCTCTACCCATAAATAAGCACTGGACAAATCGCGCCATTTGATGCACGCTTTCGAGTGTGCACACGAGGCGCCACCAGATCAAGCGGACTCTGAGCGCGCCTGAGCGCATTACATACGTTCG
>JADLDQ010000248.1 GCA_020846575.1 Burkholderiales bacterium | reverse complement strand
GTGGCAGGCGGCGTGGTAGGAGACCTTGCCCAGCCCCTGCTTGAAATCGGTCTTCAGCTTGCCTGCGCGGTGGCGCAGCATCAGGTACTCGAACGGGTCGAAGAACGCCTCGCTCACCTTCTTCACCAGCGGGTCCTCCGGGAACAGGAGCGGCAGCTCCTTGCGGAACATGAGCACGCAGGACGGCACCAGCGCCGTCAGGTCCCAGCCCTCGTCCACCAGCTTCGCCAGCACCGGTACGTTCACCTCCTTGTTGGCGGCGACCGCCTCGAGGTTGCCAAGCTCCAGCTTGGGCATGCCGCAGCAGCGTTCCTTCGCGGCGAGCGTCACCGGGATGCCGTTGTGCTCGAACACCGCGACGAAGTCCTCTCCGGGACCGGGCTCGTTGCGGTTCATGTAACAGGTGGCGAAAAGCGCCACCTTGCCTCGCGTCGGGCCCGCCGCCTCGGCCGCCAGCCCGCTCGCATGGCCTTTCAGGCGCTTGCGCAGGGTGTTGCTGTGGTACTCGGGGAGCTTCGCGTGCGGGTGCACGCCCAGCACCGCTTCCAGCGCCTTGCGCGCCGGCCCGAAGCGGTTGGCGGCATTGACCACCTGCGCCACCACCGGGATTCCGGCGAGCCTGCCCACCGTGTCGGTGCTGGTGAGGATGCGGTCGCGCGTCTTTACCTCGCCCTGGGCGTACTTGCGGGTCTTGGCGCGCAGCATCAGGTGCGGGAAATCCACGTTCCACTCGTGCGGCGGCACGTACGGGCACTTGGTCATGTAGCACAGATCGCACAGGTAGCAGTGATCCACCACCTTCCAGTAGTCCTGCTTCGCGACCCCGTCCACCTCCAGGGTGCTCGACTCGTCCACCAGGTCGAAAAGCGTCGGAAACGACTGGCACAGGCTCACGCAGCGCCGGCAGCCGTGGCAGATCTCGAACACGCGCTCCATCTCCTTGAAGAGCGCGCCTTCGTCGAGGAATTGCGGGCCCTTCCAGTCCAGCGCGTGGCGCGTGGGCGCCTGGAGGTTGCCTTCGCGGGTCGGTGTGGCCATTTCGTTCTAACGCTCGGGTGGGGTCGGAGTGCAGCAGCGGAGGCAGGGCTCCGCCGCCGGGCGGCCGCGCGCGGCGGCCGCCCGCCGCGGGGTCAGGCGTTCAGTTCGTTCAGGGCCCTCTGGAAGCGGTTGGCGTGGGAGCGCTCCGCCTTGGCCAGAGTCTCGAACCAGTCCGCGATCTCGTTGAAGCCTTCCTGGCGCGCGGTCTTGGCCATGCCGGGGTACATATCGGTGTACTCGTGCGTCTCGCCGGCGACGGCGGTCTTCAGGTTGGCCGAGGTCTCGCCGAACGGCAGGCCGGTGGCCGGGTCGCCGCAGGTCTCCAGGTGCTCGAGGTGGCCGTGCGCGTGGCCGGTTTCGCCCTCGGCGGTGGAGCGGAACAGCGCCGCGACGTCGTTGTAGCCCTCGACATCGGCCTTGCTCGCGAAGTACAGGTAGCGGCGGTTCGCCTGGGATTCGCCGGAGAACGCGTCCTTCAGGTTCTGCTCGGTCTTGCTGCCTTTGAGATTCATGGGAAAACCTCTCCTGGTTGATGGTAAAAGAAACCCGGGGGCCGGTGCCGCGCGATGGTCCGAGGAGGGGACGGCGCGGACCGAACGAGCGCTATGCTAGGCGGCATCATGACGTTCGGAAAGCTCATTTTTTCGAACGCATCGATTGACAAAATCGATAGACCCGGCGCCGCCGTGACAGGACCGCGCGCATCCAGGCGGCGCGGCGCAGTCGCGACGCCGCGGCGGCCGCTCCGGCGCAGGAAGACGGGCCCGCGCACCAAGGACACGGCGCGTGCGGAACCCAGGTCACAGATGCGGCGCGCCCGGCGGGCTATCCTTACTCGCGTCCTGGTACGAATCCATGGGGGTCACATGTCATCCGAACGCCTGATCAGGATCTTCGCCGGCGCTTTCGTGCTCGCCTCCCTCGCGCTGGGGGTGGAGGCGAGCCCGCTCTTCGCCCACGGCTACTTCCTGTGGTTCACCGCCTTCGTGGGCGCGAACCTGTTGCAGAGCGGATTCACCCGTGTCTGCCCGCTGCAGTGGCTGCTGCATCGTCTCGGTGCGAAGTCCGAGGCCGCGTGCGCGCTGAGCGCGGCGATCCGGCCCGGTGCGCGCGCAGGGCAGTCGGACTCCGGCGCCAGGGCCTGAGGCTCGCCATGTCCGCCGGGACGAACGACAAGGCGCACGTGGTCTGCGGCAAGTGCCTCGCCGAGAACCGGGTGCCGTCGGAGCGCCTGGAGGACGGCCCGAACTGCGGCAAGTGCGGCGCACCGCTCCTTTGCGGGGAACCCGCTGCCCTGGACGAGGCCGGTTTCGAGGCGTTCGTGGGCCGCACCACGCTGCCGGTACTGGTGGACTTCTGGGCGGCGTGGTGCGGGCCGTGCCGGGCGATGGCGCCCGCGTTCGCCTCGGCTGCCGCGAAGCTGGCGACCCGGGTGCGCTTCGCGAAGGTCGACACCGACAAGGCCTCTGCGCTCGCGGGCCGTCTCGACATCCGGGGTATTCCGACCCTCATCCTGTTCCGTGGCGGACGGGAGGTGGAGCGCATCTCCGGCGCGCTCGACGAACGCGCGCTGCTCGCGTGGATCGAGAGGCACGCGTGAGACGCAGGACCGCGCCAGGGGCCGCGCCTCCAGGATGGCGCCAGGCGCGCAGCGACAGGGCTGGCCGATGAACCCGGCCGCCGCGCGTTGCCGGGGCGCCGCGGTGCTCGCGCTGCTGGCGCTGGCGCTGCTCGCCGGCTGCGGCGCGCAGGCGCCGCCCGCGGCCACGCCCGCCGCCACGGCCGAACTGAAGTCCGCCGCGGTGGAACTGCGCGAGGCCGACCTCACCTATTCCGCCGAGGCGGTGGTGGAGGCGGTGCGCCAATCCACCGTGGCCGCGCAGATCGCCGGGCGCATCGTCGAGATCCGCTTCGACGTGGGCGATTACGTGCGCCAGGGCGAGGTGATCGTGCGCATCGACGAGCGCACCGCCGCGAGGGCGGTGGAGGCGAGCAGCGCGCAGGTGGAGGAGGCGCGCGCGAACCTCGCCAATGCGCGCACGCAGCTGGAGCGTTCGCGCCAGCTGCTGGCGCAGAAGTTCATCAGCCAGTCGGCCTTCGACAAGGCGGATCTGGACTTCAAGGCGGCGCAGGCGCGGGTCACCGCGCTGCTCGCGGGCGAGGGCGCGGCGGCGGCCGAGCGCAGCTTCGCCACCATCGTCGCGCCCTACAGCGGCGTGGTCTCGGCGCGGCACGTGGAGCTGGGCGAGATGGCCACGCCGGGCAAGGCGCTCATGACCGGCTTCGATCCTTCCACGCTGCGGGTCGTGGCCACCGTGCCCCAGGCGCAGATAGCGGCGATCCAGTCGCAGGGGCGCGCGCGCATCGAGGTCCCTTCGACCGGACGCTGGATCGACGCGCGCCGCGTGACGGTGGTGCCTTCCGCCGATCCGCGCACCCACACCATCCAGGTGCGCCTGGAACTGCCGGGCGAGGTGCGCGGCATCGTTCCCGGGGTCTACGCGCGCGCGCACTTCGTCACCGGGCGCGCGCTGCGGCTGCTGGCGCCGCGCGCGGCGGTGGTGCACAGGAGCGAGCTCACCGCGGTCTACGTGATCGGCGCCTCCGGTGCGCCGCAGCTGCGCCAGATCCGGCTCGGGGCGGCGGGAGACGCCGCCGCCGTCGAGGTGCTGGCGGGGCTGCGCGCGGGGGAGCGGGTGGCGCTGGAGCCGGTGAAGGCCGGGATGGCGGCGGCGCCGGGGGCGGGGAAGTGAGAGTGACCGGGCAATCGCAGCAGCGTGATTCGGTATCGCGGTATGCGATCAACGCGTGCTCCTGCACCGGCACGGTGCCGACCTCGGCGATGTGGCTGCTCCCCATCCGTGGGAGTGCGCAAGCGAACTCCCACGGATGGGGACCTTGGGGGTCCGATGCGTGCACCTGGCCTCGCAGTCGCGTCGTGAACAGGCGCGACTGAGTCGCAAGGAGCGAGGGACCGCTCGCCCCTCGCGCCCCCCGACTCCAGGGAAAGCTGCGCTTTTCATCGGAAATCGACCAACGTGCCATGGGAATCTCCGGACGCATCGCGCGCTTCTTCCAGGACTCGCAGCTCACGCCCCTGCTCGCGCTGACAGCGCTGCTGCTCGGCCTTTTCGCGGTGGCGGTGACGCCGCGCGAGGAGGAGCCGCAGATCGACGTCACCATGGCGAACGTCTTCGTGCCTTTTCCCGGCGCCTCGGTGAAGGACGTGGAGGCGCTGATCGCGGGGCCCGCCGAGCAGGTGCTCGCGCAGATGAACGGGGTCGAGCACGTGTTCTCGGTGTCGCGGCCAGGCATGGCGGTGCTCACGGTGCAGTTCGAGGTCGGCGTGCCTCGCACCGAGGCGCTGGTGCGGCTGTACAACACCGTCAACTCCAATCGCGACTGGGTCTCGCCGCAGCTGGGTATCCTCGAGCCGATCATCAAGCCCAAGGGTATCGACGACGTGCCGGTGGTGACGCTGACGCTCGCGAGCGCCGACCCGGCGCGCGGCGCGTTCGACCTGGAGCGCATCGCACACGCCGTGGAGGTCGAATTGAAGCGGGTGCCGGGCACGCGCGAGGTGCAGACGCTCGGCGGGCCGGGGCGCGCGATCCGGGTGCTGCTCGACGCGGACCGGCTGAGCGCCTACGGCGTATCGGCGCTGGACGTTCGCTCCGCGCTCGCGCTGGCGAACGCGTCCCTGCCCGCCGGCAGTATCGTGCGCCAGAACCGCGAGATCGAGGTGCGCACCGGCAGCTACCTCTCCTCCGCCGAGGAAGTGCGGCGGCTGGTGGTCGGGGTGGCCAACCAGCGTCCGGTATACGTCTCGGACGTGGCCGAGGTGGTGGACGGCCCCGAGCAGCCCTCGCGCTACGTCTGGGCCGGCGCGGGGCCGGCCGCGGCCGATGGCGCGGGCGCGGGCGAGCAGCCCGCGGTGACGATTCAGGTCACCAAGAAGGCCGGCGAGAACGCGGTGAACGTGGCGCGCGGCGTGCTCGCGCGCATGGACGAGCTGCGCGGCACGCTGGTCCCGCAGGAGGTGCGCGTCACCGTCACGCGCGACTACGGCCGCACCGCCGACGACAAGGCGCAGCAGCTCATCCGCAAGCTCCTGTTCGCGACGCTCTCGGTGGTGGCGCTGGTGCTCGCGACCCTGGGGCGGCGCGAGGCGGCGATCGTCGGGGCGGCGGTGCTGCTGACGCTGGCCGCGACCCTGTTCGCTTCCTGGGCGTGGGGCTTTACCCTCAACCGGGTGTCGCTGTTCGCGCTCATCTTCTCCATCGGCATCCTGGTGGACGACGCGATCGTGGTGGTGGAGAACATCCACCGCCGCATGGGCCTGGATGCCGCGCCGCTCGGGGACATCATCCCCAGGGCGGTGGACGAGGTGGGCGGGCCGACCATCCTCGCCACCTTCACGGTGATCGCGGCGCTGCTGCCCATGGCCTTCGTCACCGGCCTGATGGGCCCCTACATGAGCCCGATCCCCATCAACGCCAGCATGGGCATGCTGATCTCGCTCGCGATCGCCTTCTCGTTCACGCCCTGGCTTGCGCTGCGACTGCTCGCGCGCGGCGCGCAGCGCGCCACCGGAGGCGAAGGAGCGCTGGAGCGCTTCTTCCGCCACGTTCTCGGCCCGTTCGTCGTCGCCGCGAACGCGGGCCGCAACCGCGTGCTGCTCGGCCTGGCGCTGTTCGCGCTGATCCTCTTCTCGGCGGGGCTGGCCGGCGTGCAATGGGTCGTGCTCAAGATGCTGCCCTTCGACAACAAGTCGGAATTCCAGGTGGTGCTGGACATGCCCGAGGGCACGCCGCTGGAGATGACCGCCGCCGTACTGCACGAGATGGGGGCGTACCTCGCCACCGTGCCCGAGGTCACCGACTACCAGGCCTACGCGGGTACCGCGGCGCCGATCAACTTCAACGGCCTGGTGCGCCAGTACTACCTGCGCGCGGCGCCCGAGCTGGGCGATCTCCAGGTGAACCTCGCGGACAAGGCGGCGCGGGACCGCAAGAGCCACGACATCGCCCAGGCGGTGCGGCCGAAGCTGGAGGAGATCGCGCGCCGCCGGGGCGCCGCGGTGAAGGTGGTGGAGGTGCCGCCGGGCCCGCCGGTGCTCGCACCCATCGTCGCCGAGGTGTACGGGCCCGACGAGGCGGGGCGCGCGCGCGCCGCCCGCTCGGTGCGCGCCGCCTTCGAGTCCACCCCCGGCATCGTCGCGATCGACGACTCGCTGGCGGAACCGGCGCCGCGCATCCAGCTGCGCGTGGACCAGGCCAAGGCGGCGCTTGCCGGCATCGCCAGCCGCGACATCGTCGAGACCATGCGCATCGGGCTCTCGGGGCTCTCGGTGACGCCGCTGCACGACGGCAGCGCCCGCTACGAGGTGCCGGTGCGCCTGGCGCTGCCGGCGCAGCGCCAGGGGGAACTGGAGGAGTTCCTGAAACTCACGCTGCGCTCGCCCACCGGGGCGCTGGTGCCGCTGTCGGAGCTGGTGTCACGGGTGGAGCGCGAGCGCGAGCAGCCCGCCTATCACAAGGACCTGCTGCCGGTGGTGTACGTGGTGGGGGACCAGGCGGGGAAGAACGACAGCCCGCTCTACGGCATGTTCGGCGCGCGCGGCAAGGTGGCCGGGCAGCCGCTGCAAGACGGCGGCGTGCTGGGCGAGTACTTCATCCGCCAGCCCTCCGACCCGTACCGGGAGTACGCGATCAAGTGGGACGGCGAGTGGCAGGTCACCTACGAGACCTTCCGCGACATGGGCCTTGCCTATGCCGTGGGCCTCGCGCTGATCTACCTGCTGGGGGTGGCGCAGTTCCGCTCCTACCTCGCGCCGCTCGTGATCATGGCGCCCATCCCGCTCACCGTCATCGGGGTGATGCCGGGGCACGCGCTGCTGGGCGCGAACTTCACCGCCACCTCGATGATCGGGATGATCGCGCTCGCCGGCATCATCGTGCGCAACTCCATCCTGCTGGTGGACTTCGTCAACCTCAAGGTGAGCGAGGGCGCGGCCTTCCGCGACGCGATCCTGCGCTCGGCGGCGGCGCGGGCGAAACCGATCATCCTCACCGGATTGGCGGCGATGCTGGGGGCGTTTTTCATCCTCGACGATCCGATCTTCAACGGGCTGGCGATCTCGCTCTTGTTCGGGATCCTGGTATCCACCGTGCTGACGCTGGTGGTGATACCGGTGCTGTACTACGTGGCGTACCGGGGGCGGTTCGAAACGCTCTCGACGGTGCGTGCATAGAGGCTCGGCCTGCCGCGAAATGCGTGGATTGCGACGGCCGCCCGCAGTCCGGGCGGGTTGCGGCCCTGTCCGCACGAGAGTTCCAGGAAAAACGGCAGCCCTAAGGCCGCCGTTGCGTGCGAGCCGGACCGCCTGCTTCCTGATCACGCGCCTTCCGAGGCCGGCGGCCATCAGGCCCAGGGCGAGAAGCGCCGCGGTTCCCGGAACGGGGGCCTGCGCGTCGGGCCGCGGGGACGGCGCAGCGCTGGGCGATCCGCCCAGAGTCATGACCACCGAGGCGTACATCGCATTCGGATCCAGATCGATCGAGTCTCGCGCGACTTGTCTGCCGCACTACGCCACACGTGTCCGGAAGTCCGCAAGTGGACAGCCGCCTTCACCCGGTTCGCCTCCCGCTTGGCATCGCCTCTTCGCCGAACGGCTGACGTTAAGCCGTCATCCCCTCATGATCCGCGATCGGGAATTCGATTTCTTCACGTGCTTTCAGGCTATCCGCATGAGCTGCGCCGCGTTGCCGGCGAGACTGGCCTCGCCTGTCGCGCCCAGTGCACGGAGGTCCGCGACGAAGCGGTGCAGGTCCTGCACGTTCAGAATCTCCAGAGGGTAGTCCGTCCCGAACACAATCCGCCGTGGAGTGAATTCGTCGATGGCGGCCCTCACAGCCGGCATGGAGCCGAAGATGCCCGCAGTGTCGAACCAGAGGCGCTCCCGCAGGTAGTGATCGATATTGCGCTTC
>JADLDQ010000482.1 GCA_020846575.1 Burkholderiales bacterium | reverse complement strand
CGCTCTTCGTGATCTGAGCGGGGCGCCGGTCGCCACCGCCGGCGATGAGCCGGGCCCGGGTTGACAAGAATGGAATCGGCAGAAGGCGGCTGGCGGTGGGCGGCGCTGACGGGATTGCGCACCGGGAAGCATCGGAGGGAACATCGTCGAGGACGAGGCGCTCGGTGATTCGCAGCTGAATTTCGGCTCCCTCCGCCAGCATGACCGGCCGCCCCTTGCCGACGAGCCTGTCGATGCCGCTCAGCCCCGAGCCTTCCCAGGCTCCCCGGAGCGCCCCCTGAAGACGCTTGCCGTCGTCGGCGAAGAGTGTGCCGAGCGCCGCGCCGGCACCGGTGGTGATGGCAAGACTGATGCCGCCGCTGCCGACCGCCAGCGGGATGGCGATGGTGGCTGCCGACATCAGCGCGCCGCGCAAGAGCTGTTTCTTGGAGAGCGAGGCGGCCCGGGGATGCTCGCAGCCATCCTTGCTCGTGCTTGCCAGATTGAGGTCGATCACGCGCGTCCCCACGCGCGCCCAGTAGAAGCGCACGATGATGGAGCCGTCGCATCGGGGGCGCCCCGAATGCGATACGCCCTCCACGAATCCCTCCAGCACGGTTCCGGGCGGTAGCGCCCCTGACGCCCGCCCATCGGAGCATGCGATTACTTTGGCGCGCACCGGGTCTCCGGGGCAATTAAAGTCCGAGTTGAGCGGCGTCAACAATCTGGCGTCGATGGTCAGCCGGTCGAGTTGTAGCGATGCCCGATGACCGGAGCCAGCCCCGCCGGCGGTGCTGTTGTTGATGAACTGATTGAGCTGCCCGACGGGCGTCTGCGCGAGTTCGGATGGCGGATGCAGGTCGGCGGGCAGAGGAGAGGCGCCGGACGGGACGACAGAAGCCCAGGCGCACACAAGCGTGAGGGACAGGAACACCTGAGCATCGACGGAGCGAACCCGCATCTCTCTCCTCGCGATCCGGCGGGCCGGCTTCAGGGGCTGGTGCCCGCCGTGCCGCCGGCGGGCACCACCGGAATGACCGTGTTGGTCGAGTTGTTGCCGGTCTGGAAGACGGCCCTGTTGATGAGCGCGCTGAAGAAGATGAGCAGCGAGCCGGTTCCCAGGAACAACACCTGATTGTAGGTGGAGGCGGCCGCCAGTTTGACCAGCGACTGGTGCACGATTATCAAATCGCCGGGCTTCACGTGGCTGCGCACCGTTGCATGAGGATCGGAGAGCGTGCGCTTCTTGTTGACCGACATTTTTATCGTCGTAACCGAACCGTTTCGGTCGACACGGCTCAATGTCACCCAGCTCGTAATGGCGGTTTTTGTGAAGCCGCCTGCCCGCGCGATCATCGAGAGCAGATCATCGTCGGGACTCAAATCGTACAGCCCTGGCGTGCTGACCGCGCCCCAGATGCGCACCCTGCGCGCCTGATTGGCGACCAGCCCGAGCGATTCGGCCTGGTAGTCGATGCCACCGCGCGGCACGAATATCACGTCTCCCGGAAGCAGCGGTATATCCTGCACCGCATCACCGCCAACGACCAGCTGCCATAAGTTAATCGTAATCGGCTCTTTCCTGCCCAGTCTGGTGACGACAATCCGGCGTACATCCGCGGATTCCCTGAGACCTCCGGCAAGCTGGAGTGCGCCGGTCACCGTGAGCGAGGCCCGGCTGGCCAGCGCCAGCGGTGTGCCGGATACCGAGTTGCCGCCGGCATCGTTGGAGAAGAGTCCGGGCTTCGTCACCTCACCGAGGACATAAACCTTGGTCGGGCGAACGATGAGCACACTCACCTCAATGTTCGGCTTGATAATGTACTTCTCGGCTAGCTTATTGATCTGGCGATTGAACTCGCTCAGGCTCAGCCCGGCCGCCCTGAGCACACCGACGTTGTGCACCTGAATCGTGCCATCGGGCAGTATCGGCGCCGGCGTGGCCTGGTAAGGGGTGTTCAGGTCTCCGGAAGAGAAGTCGGTGATCGCGACCACGTCGCCGGCGCCGAGGATGTAGTCGGGCGTCACGGACGGACCGACTTCCGGAAGATACGTCTCGCCGGGCGAGCCGCTGCCGGTCCCGGACTCGCTTTTATCGGGCGGCGATGGTTGCAATGCCGGCGCCGCGGCTCCGAAGTCGCCGGGAATAGCCGACGGGCTGGGCGCGACGGCCGGCTGCGGCGGCTCGAGCCGGGGAGGCGGCAGTGCGCCGCGCCCGGCCTGTGCCAACATCT
>JADLDQ010000481.1 GCA_020846575.1 Burkholderiales bacterium | reverse complement strand
GGAGGATCGTATTTGTGTCTTTTCGGCTCACACCGGCCAAGGACCACTACGGCACGCCGCGCGAATACCTGCCGATGCGGCTGCTCACCTTCAATTCCGTGCGCCTGAAGAACTGGCACCTCACGCGCATCCGCAGCCCCTTCTGGCGCCTGTACTGCAACCTCGACGCCGGCGCCGAGATCCGCTTCGGGCGCACGCGCATGCCGATGGAGGCGCGCGCCGTGTACCTGGTTCCCGCGTGGCTCACCTGGGACGGCGACAGCAAGCCCGGCGTGCGGCACGTCTACGCGCACTTCGATCTGCCGGGCATGGCCGGCGCGTTGACGCAGCGCGCCTTTCCTCGCCCGATGAAGGTGCATCCGCCATCCAAGGCGCGCCGCGCGCGCGGCCCGAACCTGGGGTCGGAGATGGAGCGCCTCGCCAAGGCCTTCGCGCACGCCGAGGTCGCCGATCCGCTGCTGGTCTGCTGGGCCAAGAGCCTCGTCTACCGCGGGCTGCAGCTGGCCTTCGCGCAGGTGCCGCGCGCCGTGCGCGAGCAGTGCCTGCATCCGGCCATCGGCGTGCCCGCCCTGGACGCGCTGCTGAACTACGTCGAGGAACATCTGCACGAAGACCTCGGAATGGACCCGCTGGCCGAGCGCCTGCACTGCAGCCGCGCGCAGGTGACGCGGCTCTTCCGCAAGCATCTGGGCGTCTCGCCGGGCGTGTACGTCGCCGAACGGCGCATTGCGCACGCGTCGGAACTGCTGGTGCACGGCGAGGCGAGCATCGAACAGGTTGCCGAACGCTGCGGCTTCCCGAACCGCTACTACTTCACGCGCATCTTCTCGCGGCTGCTGGGCGTGCCCCCGGCGAAGTACCGCAAACTGAGCGCGCGGCGCTGAAATAAGGAGGCGGCCGGCTGCGAAGGCGTTGTGTTCCGATTCGTTAACATGTTGGCTTGATTGGGGTTAAAGTTATTTTTCAAAAATCTCACGGAATCATCCGTCCACGCCCCCCGGCCAGAACGATTGGTAGGCGCGGGAGGAACCATGGACGCCTTAGCCTGTGAGAGAGCGAACGCTTGGGGAGCATCGCACGATCGTGTTGAGGGCCGAGGCTTGAAGCGCGACAGCAAGATCTGGCGCACCCGCATGGCGGCCTGGGCCGAGCAGACCGACCGGGCCTACATGCTTGCGCTGCGCACCACGGGGTCTCCCGCCCTGGCGGAGGAGGCCGTGCAGGAGGCCTGCGTCCGGATCCTGCAGCGGCCGCCCGAAGACCGCGGCGACGATGCCGCCGCCGCTTACTTCCTCAGGACCGTGCACGGCGTGGCCGTGGATCTGACCCGATCCTCGAAGCACCGCCGCCAAAGGGAGGAGAACCACGGGGTGGCTACCGAAAAGACCACCCGCGCGCCCGACGAGATCGCCGCCGCG
>JADLDQ010000247.1 GCA_020846575.1 Burkholderiales bacterium | reverse complement strand
CTATCTCGCCTATGAACACTGCGGCCATGGGCTATGTGGGGCGCACCTGTTGCGCGAGCTCACCTTCATCGTCGAGGCCGACGGCTATGCCTGGGCAGCCCATATGAAGCGGCTCCTGCAACACAGCCGCGCGCGAGTCTCCAAGCGCAAGAGCAAGAAACTCAACCGCCGCGAATACGCGAACCTGCAAAAGCGCTATCGCCATATCCTCACCCGAGGTCAATCAGAGCTTCCCGCCATCCCCGCCAGGCAAAACGGCAAGCGCGGCAGAATCGCCAAGTCCGACGCCCACAACCTGTGGGAGCGCCTCAAACAGCACCAGAGCGCCGTGCTGCTCTTCGCCAGGGAGTCGTACGTGGCCTTCACCAACAACCGCGCCGAACGTGACCTGCGCACGCGCAAGGTCAAGCAGAAAGTCTGCGGTTGCTTCAGAAAACGCCAGTACGCCCAGGCCTATTGCCGCATTTCCAGCTACCTCCAGACCATGGCCAACCGCGGCTACAATCCCCTGGTCGCGGTTCAGATGGCTCTCCGCGGCGCGCTATACGCCGAAGGGGGTGAGTCGTGACGGTCCGTGATGATTGGCGCGCCCGGAGGGGCTCGAACCCCCGACCCCCTGGTTCGAAGCCAGGTACTCTATCCAGCTGAGCTACGGGCGCTTTCCGAGCCGCGGATCATAGCAAAGACCAGGCGCCCGGCCGCGCGGGAGGCGGGCCTTACACCGCTTCCGGGTGACCCTGCCGCGCCAGCCATCTCGCGGCGCCGGTCCTCGTTCGAGCCGGCGCCCGGGCGGGGAGCAGAACGCCGATGAAGCTAGAATCCCCTCGGCGCGGAGGAGATTCAGCACATTCGCCGTGCGTCCCGCACTCCCGCCGGCAGCAGGGTTCACCACAGATGAGCGCGCCCCTGATCCGCACCCTTGCCGAGGTGGAGGCGTTCGAGCGCGTTCCACTCGCGCAGCGCGCCCACGGCTGGACCCTGCCGGAGGTTCTGGCCCAGGGAGCGAGCCTCGATCCGGACGCGATCGCGCTGTATTACCTCCTGAACGCCGATCCGCGCGAGACGCCGCTCGCCCTCAGCTACGCCGCATTCATGGACAAGGCGCGCCAGACGGCGAACCTGCTGCGGCGCCTGTTCGGGGGCGGGGAGGGCGTGGTCGGGGTACTGCTCCCGGTGGTGCCCGAGAACTACTTCGTGCTGGCCGGCGGGCCCTTCGCGGGCATCGTCTGCCCGGTGAACTGGGCGATGCAGCCGCCGCAGATCGCGGGCGTGCTGAACAGCGCGAAGGCTCAGGTGCTGGTCTGCCTGGGACCCACGCCGGGGTTCGATATCTGGGAGACGGCCCGGGAAGCGCTCGCGCTCACGCCCGGCATCCGGCACGTTCTGCAGGTGCGCGGGCCGGGCGGCACGGTGGACGCGGACAGGGACTTCGCCGCCCTGATCGCAAGGGAGCGCGCCGACGCCCTGGACTTCGAGCGCACCCTGGAGCCCGACGACACGGCCATCTACTGCCCGACCGGCGGCACCACCGGCCTGCCCAAGCTCGCGCGGCTCACCCACCGCGGCATCGCCTACAAGTGCCATGCCTTCGACTGGATCCACCAGCAGGGTCCCGGCGACGTGGTGTTCGCGGGCACGCCGCTGTTTCACTCCGGCGGCATCGTCAAGCGCACCTTCAAGACGCTTGCACACGGTGTGACCATGGTGGTGGTGTCGCCGCACGGGTTCCGTTCGCCCGGGAGCCGGGAGAACTTCTGGAAGCTGGTGGAGCGCTATCGCGCCACCGAACTCTCGGTGCCACCCACCCTGATGGCGGACCTGATCAACCGCCCGACCGGCGGGGCCGATCTGTCCAGTCTCAAGAAGTACGCCACCGCCGGCGGCGCCGGCCTGCCGGTCGCGACGGCGCGCGCCTTCGAGGAGAAGTTCGGCGTGATCGTGCTGGCCAACTACGGGCTCACCGAGAACACCACCTCGGCCACGCTGTCGCCGCGCGGGGTCGAACCGCGCCATGGCGCGAGCGGCATCCGCGTGCCCTACACGCAGGTGAAGACGGTGCTGGTCGACCGCCAGGGCGCGTACGTGCGCGACGGGGCGCCGGGCGAGGCGGGCGTCATCGCCGTCAAGGGGCCGGGCGTCATCCCGGGCTACGTGGACGAGGCGCAGAACCGCGGCCTGTTCTTTCCGGAGGGCTGGCTCAACACGGGGGATCTGGGCCGGTTCGACGCGGACGGCTATCTCTGGGTGAGCGGGCGGCTGAAGGACTTGATCATCCGCGGGGGGCACAACATCGAACCGCGGGTCATCGAGGATACCCTGCTGCGGCACCGGGCGGTCGAACTCGCCGCCGCCGTGGGCAGACCCGACGGCTACGCAGGCGAACTGCCGGTGGCGTACGTGCAGCTCAAGTCGGGCGCAACGGCCTCGGCCGAGGAGATCAGGCTGTTCGCGCGCGAGCGGATTCCAGAACGCGGCACCGCGCCGGCGGATGTGTACATCCTCGAGCGCTTGCCGCTCACCGACGTCAACAAGATCTCCAAGGCGCCGCTGCGCTGCGACGCCGCCCGGCGCGCCTTCTGCGCCGCGCTGGAAGGCCTGCCCGCCGGCGTTTGCGCTTCGGTGGAGGTCAGCGAAATCCAGGGCAGCGGCATGCGCGCGCGCATCGCGCTTTCCTCTCCGGCCGGCTGCCGCGATGCGGCGGCCGAGGCGAGAGCGAGGCAGATCATGGATGGCTATACCACGGGCTACGAGGTGGCGTGGCGCGGCTGAGGACTCGCTTCGCCGGGGAAAGCATTGACCCGGTGCGCGGGTAACGGGAAAGTCTCACTCGGAGGTGGCGGACATGGCGGTAAGGCCCGAGGACATGGTGGAAATCGCGAAGCAGTACATCGGCCTGGAAACCGAGCTGATACCGGCGGACTACCCGGTCGAGTACGAGCCGATCAGGCGCTGGTGTCAGATGGTCGAGGACGACAATCCCCTCTACCTCGACCCTGCGTACGCGAAGAAGACGAAGTACGGCGGGGTGGTCTGCCCGCCGATGGCATTGTCGATATTCGGGGCACCGAGCCCCGGCTACTTTCCGCCGCCCCCTGCGGCGACCAACGTTCTCGCCGGGATACCCACGACGCCGGGTTCGAGCGTCGTGTTTCTCGGGTCCGGCTGGGAGTTCTACAAGGTCGTGAAGGTGGGCGAGCACCTGTCGGTGAAGAGCAGGCTCGCGGCCTTCTATCTGAAGCGCCTGCGCTTCGATCCCAAGGCGCGGTGGGTCCGCGTCGAGAGGATCTACCACAACGACAAGGGCGAGAAGGTCGCGGTCAATTCGATGCATCACGCCCTGCGCCGGTCTCCCGAGGAAGTGAAGGAAGCCGGGGACGCATAGTTCGCCGGGGAAAGGAACCGAAATGAGACTGAAAGAGCAGCTCTACTGGGAAGACGTCGAGGAGGAGCAGGAACTGTCCACGGGCTACACCATGCCGATCACCTGGACCAAGATCGCGCACAGCGTCAGCGGCACGCGCGATTTCAACCCCCAGCATCACGACCCGGACTTCTGCCGCAGCATGGGCTACGACAACGTGTTCGTCATGCTGAATTTCTACCAGGCCCTGCTGGGTCGCCTGGTCAGCGACTGGATGGGAGAAGAGGGTTTTCTCAGGAGGCTCGAGCTGGAGATGAGAAAGATGAACCTGCTCCACGACAACATGACGGTGAAGGGCAAGGTGAGCAGGAAGTACGTCGAGGGCGCCGACCACCTGGTGGACCTCGATGTCTGGATCGAGAACGACAGGGAGGGTGTGACCACGCCCGCCACCTGCACCGTGATTCTGCCCGCCAGGGGCTAGACAGAAACGAGGAGCCGCGAAATGGAATACAGGAAGATCATCGTCGAGCAGGACGGGGGCGTGGTCGTCATCAAGCAGAACAACCCGGAGCGCATGAACGCCGCGGACCCCGAAATGACCCGCGAGATGTACGCGGAGCTGGACCGCATCCAGGCCGACCCGCAGGCGCGCGTGGTGGTGCTCACCGGCGCCGGCCGGGCCTTTTCCGGGGGATACGACATGAACGTGATGAAGGCCGAGGGCCGCGAGCCGCCCCCGGCGGTGCCGGACCATCCGTACTGGGCGCGGATCGACCCGTCCGCCCGGCGGCCTTTGCGCTCGCACGCGCTGGGCTTCCGGTACTTCGACAGGCCGATCATCGCCGCGGTCAACGGCTACGCCATCGGGGGGCTGTGCCTCGCCTGCGACATCCGCATCGCCTCCGAGAACGCCAGGTTCTGCTTCATGTACACCCGCAGGGGGCTGTCCCCGGCCGAGGGAAGCTCGTACCTGCTGCCGCACATCGTCGGCATCAGCAAGGCACTGGAACTCGCCTTCACCGGCGAGATGATCGACGCCCGGGAGGCCGAGCGTATCGGCCTGGTGAGCAAGGTGGTTCCCCACGAGCAGCTGATGCCGGTCACGATGGAACTGGCGCAGCGGATCGCCAGGAACCCGCCGATCGCGATCGGGCTGACCAAGTACGTGATGTACAAGGCCCTGCACTCGAGCATCGAGGACAGCATGGCGCTGCAGAACGTGGCCCACACCGCCTCGACGCTCACCGAGGATCACCGGGAGGGTGTGCGTGCCTACGCGGAGAAGCGGGAGCCCCGGTTCCAGGGCCGATGAGGAGGAACGCCGTGCCATGAGAGAGGAGTCGATGGCGGCGAACCCGTCGCGCGTCACGCGGCCACGTCCGGACCGGATGCGCGTGGTGCGGCGCCCAGGGCGGGGAACGCTGCTGCAGGCCGCGTGCGCGTCGTTCTGTGCGGTAATCCTCGCGGCCACGAGCGGCGCCGGCGCCCAGGCCTGGCCGGCCAGACCGGTGCGCCTGGTCGTCGGCAACGCCCCGGGCGCGGCGGTGGACACCGGCGCCAGGATCATCGCCAACAGCCTGGGAGCCCGGCTCGGCCAGGCCGTGGTGGTGGACAACCGGCCCGGCGCCGACGGCTACATCGCCGCGGAGGCGGTGGTGCGCGCGGCGCCCGACGGCTATACGCTTTACCTCGCCTCGCAGTCCGTGGTGGCGATCGATCCGCACCTCAAGAAGACGATGCCCTTCGACGTGGAGCGCGATTTCACGCCGATCGCAACGCTGGTCGACGACACGTTCGCCCACGGGCTGTTCGCGCATCCCTCGGCGCCGTTCTCCACCATGCAGGAGATGCTCGCCTACGCGCGGGCGCATCCCCGCAAGCTGAGCATCGCGATCAGCGTGCCGCACTTCGCGATGCTCGCCTCCTGGCTCGACCGGCGCGCGGGCATCGAGACGCTGCAGGTGCCCTACAAGTCGGCGAGCCAGGCGGTGCAGGACACCCTCGCAGGAAGGGTATCGCTCTTCCTCACGAATTTCGGCGTCTTCGAGCAGTACGTGAAGGCCGGCAAGGTCCGGGTGCTGGCCGTGACCCGGCCGATCGCCGAGTGGCCGCAGATCCCCAGCTACGCGAGCCTCTTCCCGGGCTTCACCTTCACCACTTTCTTCGCCCTGGCCGGGCCGGGCGGCATGGCCAGGGATCTGGTCAACCGCATCAACCGCGAGGTGGCGGCCGTGGTCGAAGCGCCGAAGTTCAACCAGGACCTTGCGAAGATCCGCTGGCGCAACGTCGAAGGGGCGAGGACGCCCGAGGGCACCGCCGAGTACATCCGGCAGGCGCGCGCCGACTGGGGCGCGTTCATCAGGCAGATCGGGTTGCAGCCGCAGTAGGTCGATGCGGCGGGTCCGCGCCTCGGCTCGCCGCACCGGGGCGAGGCACCGGCGGAGCAACACGCCTGCCCTGCGATCGGGCTCTCCGGCACGAGACAGGCGGTCACGGCTTACTCATGCGGACGCCTCCGTCTCATATGGACGCTTCCGTCTCATATGGACGCCTCCGTCTTGTCCTGTGTGGACGCCTCCGTCATATGTACAAACCTCCGTCCGCCTCGATTGCGGATTCGCTCGAGCTGGCGCATAGTCACGGCTCGAATCCGCCCAGAGGAGAAGGCTCATGCGTTGTTGCTTGATTCTGTTGCGGGCGGCGACTGCCGCATCATTTCTTGCGCTGGCGTGCGGCGCGGCCGCTCAGACCTATCCCTCGAAGCCGCTGCTGTTCGTCACTCCCTTCCCGCCGGGGCCGGGACCGGATCTGTACTTGCGCCCGCTGTTGATGAAGGTCGGCGAGCAGATCGGTCAAACCATCGTCATAGAAACGAAGCTGGGCGCCAGTGGAGCCATCGCGATGCAGTTCGTGGTGCGCGCCGCACCGGATGGCCATACGCTGGGGCTCACGACCAACGCCACCCTGATCCAGACGCATGTCGACCCGGCGATGACTCCCGATTCGCTGACGCAGGTCGCGCACATCAGCCGCGTGACATTGAACGGTTCGGTGCTGGTCGTATCGGCGGCATCGCCGGTGAGAAACGTCGAGGAACTCGTTGCCATGGCAAAGGCTTCCCCGGGCAAGCTCAACTACGGGTCCGGGGGCATCGCCACGCCTTCCCATCTGGGCGGGGCTACGCTGGACGCGGTGGCGGGTCTGAGCACCGTGCACGTTCCCTACAAGAATTCGGCCGACGTGGTGCCCGGTCTCATCCGCGGCGACCTGCAGTTCGCCTTCCAGGTGGCGTCCTTCGCGGCGCCGCACGTGAGCGCCGGAAAGCTCAGGGTCATCGGGGTCACCGCCGGCGCGCGCATGCGCCAGTACCCGGACGTGCCCACGCTGAGCGAGAGTCTCAAGAGCGATCTCATGGTGCAGGAGAGCTGGCTGGGCCTCGCGCTCCCGGTGAAGACCCCGGCGCCCATCGTCCAGCGTCTTCACGCCGAGACGCTCAAGGCGATCAAGGATCCGCTGGTGCAGGCCGGCGCCGAACGAGGGGCCAACAATCTCGCGCCGTCGAAGAGTCCGGCGGAGTACCTCGAGTTCATCCGGCGAGAGAACGAGAAGTGGGGTGAAATCGTGCGGCTCTCGGGCGTGAAGCCGCGCTAGCCTTGATTGCTATCGGTCCCCGCGTCCTTAGGGGCCGCGAAAGAATAACTCCCTTTGTTCAAGTTGGGCGGATCACGTAGTTCCATCGAGGCAGGAGGGGATCATTGTTGATGGGCAGATCTCGCATGGCAGTGTCGGGGATCGTGGTGCCCTTGG
>JADLDQ010000480.1 GCA_020846575.1 Burkholderiales bacterium | reverse complement strand
ATCCACTGGATGACGTAGCCGTCGTCATCGTAGTGGGAAGGCTTGATCAGGAAGAGCTCGAATACCCTGGTGGCCGCTGCGGTCTGCATCCTGCCTCCGTTGCGCCGCGTTTTCCCGACGGGAGGATCCACCGGCCGGTGCCGGAGTGTACGCGCGTTCGCGCGGCGACGTCGCTCGGGGCGTCGCGCCGCGGCGGCCGTGGTCGCTAGTCCTTCGCCGTCAGCGACTGCCAGAGATCGACGAGCATCATGCCGAGGCCGAGCAGGACGACGGCCCAGAGCGCAAGGTCCTGCAATCTGAGAACCACCGGTGCGACGTAAACGAGCAGCAGCGTCGCGGCGACGATTCCGGCGGCGATCTTGAACAGCATGGCGGCTACTCCTCGGTTCGAAGCTGCGCGACGAGCCAGCCCGCCGTGCGCAGAAGCCGGGCGTCGCCGTCGCGCGGCCCGACGAGCTGCACGCCGAGCGGCAACCCGTTCGAGCCGTGCATGAGCGGCAGGCTCAGGGCCGGCATGCCGCAGAGCGTCCACAGCGTGCAGAAGGACGGGTCGCCGGTGGAGGCGAGCCCGTGCGGCGCGGTGCCGGCGGTCGCCGGGGTGACGATCGCGTCGCAGCGCGCGAGGATTTCCGCGAACCCCCGGTTCAGCAGCGGGACGCGCGCGAGCGCGCGCTGGTAGTCGAGCGCGCGCACCTCGCGGCCCCGCGCGAGCGCGTCGCCGAGCGCGCCCGACAGGCGCTCGCGACCCTGCTCGAACTCGCGATCGAGGTTGGCCGCCATCTCCGCTTCCATGATGGTCCGGTGCCAGTCGAGCGCTTCCGCGGTCGCCGGCGGCAGCTTGATCTCCACCAGCCGCGCCGCGAGACGCTCGGCGAGCTCGGCGAACGCCTCCTTCGTCTCCGCCTCCGCCCGGTCCCAGACCGGCGGCTTGACGAACGCGAGCAGCGGCTCGAGCGGCGGCGCCTCGGCCGCGATCCGGCCGAAGGGAACCGCGGCGCGCGGCCGGGTGTCCGCGTCGTGCTCGTCCCAGCCCGCCACCGCCTCCGCGATCAGGGCGATGTCCTCGAGCGTTCGCGCGAACATGCCGACGTGATCGAGCGAGCGGGAAAGCTTCATCACGCCGTGGCGCGGGACGAGGCCGTGGGTCGGCTTGAAGCCGTACACGCCGCAGAACGACGCCGGGCGGATCGT
>JADLDQ010000246.1 GCA_020846575.1 Burkholderiales bacterium | reverse complement strand
GTGCTCAACCGCCTGCGCGGCCGCATCGCGGTGCAGGTGGACGGTCAGATCAAGACCGGCCGCGACGTGGTGGTCGGGGCGATCCTGGGCGCCGACGAATTCGGCTTCGCGACCGCGCCGCTGGTGACGCAGGGCTGCATCATGATGCGCAAGTGCCACCTGAACACCTGCCCGGTCGGCGTGGCGACCCAGGATCCGGTGCTGCGCCGCCGGTTCTCGGGCAAGCCCGAGTACGCCATCAACTATTTCTTCTTCGTCGCCGAGGAAGTGCGCGAACTGATGGCGAAGCTCGGCTGCCGCAGATTCGACGAACTGATCGGCCGCACTGAACTGCTCGAGACGCGCAAGGGCATCGAACACTGGAAAGCGAGGGGCCTGGATTTTTCCAGGATATTCCGGATGCCCGAGGTGCCCGAGTCGGTCGCCCGCCATCACTGCGAGCGCCAGGACCACGGCCTGGACAAGGCGCTCGACAATCGCCTGATCGAGCTCGCGCAACCGGCGCTGGAGCGCGGCGAGAAGGTCTCGCTCGATATCCCGATTCGCAACACGAACCGCACCGTGGGCACCATGCTCTCGGGCAGGCTCGCCAAGCGCTACGGCCACGACGGTCTTCCCGACGACACCATCCATATCCGGCTGGCGGGCTCGGCGGGACAGAGCTTCGGGGCGTTTCTCGCGCGCGGCATAACGCTCGACCTGATCGGCGACACCAATGACTACTGCGGCAAGGGTCTGTCGGGTGGCCGGATCCGCGTGCAACCCTCGCCCAAGTTCCGCGGCGAGCCGACCCAGAACATCATCACCGGCAACGTAGTGCTCTACGGGGCGATCGCCGGCGAGGCCTACTTCCGCGGCGTCGCGGGGGAGCGCTTCGCGGTGCGCAACTCGGGCGCGCACGCGGTCGTCGAGGGTCTCGGCGATCACGGCTGCGAGTACATGACCGGCGGCACGGTGGTGGTGCTGGGCGAGGTCGGGCGCAACTTCGCGGCCGGCATGTCGGGCGGACTCGCCTACGTGCTCGACACGGACGGTGAATTCGCGCACCGCTGCAACACCGCGATGGTGGATCTGGAGCCGGTACTCGCCGAATCCGAGCAGCGCTCGAGGCTCGCGCGCGCGCTGTGGCACCTGGGCGAATCCGACGAGGCGATCCTCGGACGCATGATCGACTGCCACGCGCGCTACACCGGCAGCCGGCGCGCCCAGGAGATCCTCTCGGACTGGCCTGCCTGGCGCGGCCGGTTCGTCAAGGTGTTCCCCAAGGAATACCGGCGCGCGCTCGGCGAACTGGCCGCCTCACGCGGCAAGGCTGCCGCCTAGGATCGCGGGCCCCGGGCCGGCACCCGTGCACCGCGGAGGCCGGTGCATGGCGCGAGCGGGCCATGCGCGCGGGCGGGGACGAGATACGACGGATACGGAGCACATGGGCAAGGTAACCGGTTTCATGGATTTCGAGCGGCTCGAGGAGCCGCACGAGGACAAGGACGCGCGCAAGAGGCACTACCGCGAGTTCGTGCTTCGGCTGCCCGACGAGGACGCGAAAATCCAGGGCGGCCGCTGCATGGACTGCGGTATCCCGTTCTGCATGAACGGCTGCCCGGTCAACAACATCATTCCCGACTTCAACGACCTGGTGTGGCGCCAGGACTGGGAGCGCTCGCTCGCGACCCTGCACTCGACCAACAACTTCCCGGAGTTCACCGGCCGGGTCTGTCCCGCCCCCTGCGAGGAGGCGTGCGTGCTGCGCATCAACCAGGACCCCGTGGGCATCAAGTCGATCGAGCACGCGATCATCGACAGGGCCTGGGAACAGGGATGGGTGCGGCCGCAGCCCCCGGCACATCGCACCGGCCGCAAGGTCGCGATCGTGGGGTCGGGACCGGCGGGCCTTGCCTGCGCGCAGCAGCTCGCGCGCACCGGGCACGACGTGGTGGTGTTCGAGAAGAACGATCGCATCGGCGGGCTGCTGCGCTATGGCATTCCCGACTTCAAGATGGAGAAGTGGCTGATCGACCGGCGTCTCGCGCAGATGCGCGCCGAGGGGGTGGAGTTCCGCGCCAGCCACTGCGTGGGCGCGGCGCCGCTCGGGGCGGGCAATGGGCCGGTGACGCGTGTGGAGCCAGAACAGCTCCTCGCGCAGTTCGATGCCGTGGTGCTCTCGGGTGGGGCCGAACAGCCGCGCGACCTGCCTGTCCCGGGGCGGGAACTGCAAGGCGTGCACTTCGCCATGGAGTTCCTGCCGCTTCAGAACCGGCGCGTGGCCGGCGATGCGGGCGTGCCGGAGCTGTGGGCGAGCGGCAAGCACGTGGTGATCATCGGCGGTGGCGATACCGGGTCGGACTGTGGGGGAACCTCCAACCGCCACGGCGCGAAGTCGATCATCCAGTTCGAGCTGCTGCCCATGCCGCCCGACCCGCAGCGCAACCCCGTCTGGCCCTACTGGCCGCAGCGGCTGCGCACCTCGTCCTCGCACGAAGAAGGCGTGGTCCGCAACTGGTCCGTCGGCACCAAGCGGTTCATCGGCGAGGCAGGCAAGATCGTGAAGCTCGTGGCCGCGCGCCTGGAGTGGAAGGACGGCCGCATGAGCGAGACGCCGGGCAGCGAGTTCGAACTGCCGGCCGACCTGGTGCTGCTGGCGATGGGTTTCGTATCACCGGTACCGTCGGTGCTCGAGGCGTTCGGCGTGGCGCAGGACGCGCGCGGGAACGCGAAGGCGCAAACCGAGGGCCCGGGCTGTTACGCCACCTCGGTGCCCAAGGTGTTCGCTGCTGGAGACATGCGGCGCGGGCAGTCGCTGGTGGTCTGGGCGATCCGGGAGGGCCGCCAGTGCGCGCGCGCCGTGGACGAATTCCTGATGGGGTATTCGCTGCTGCCGAGGTAGCGGCGGGTGCGCGACCGATGCCCGCGGCGTTTGCCAGAGTTCTACTGCTCGCCGGCGCGCTGGCGCTCGTTGCCGCCTGTGCCGAGCGCCCGCGCCTGTCTCGACTCGCGGACGATGCCGTGGTGCTCGCCTTCGGTGACAGCCTCACCTTCGGGACCGGCGCGGCGGAGGCCGGGAGCTACCCGAGTCAGCTCGAGAGCCTGATCGGCCGCAAGGTGGTGCGCTCGGGCGTGCCTGGAGAAGTGAGCGGCGCGGGCCTGGCGCGCCTGCCGCAGGCGCTGGAGGAGCATCGGCCGCGGCTCCTCATCCTGTGTCACGGCGGCAACGACATGCTGCGCAGGCTCGGCAACCGCCAGGCGGCCGGCAACCTGCGCGCCATGGCCGAACTCGCGCGCGCCCGCGGCGTGGAGGTGGTGCTGATGGGCGTGCCCGAACCGGGATTGCTGGTCTCGACCGCGGACTTCTACGGGGAGGTGGCCAAGGAATTGCGCCTTCCCTACGAGGGTGCGGTGGTATCGAGCGTTCTGCGGGACACCGCCCTCAAGTCGGACCCGATCCACCCCAACGCCGAAGGATACCGGCGCATCGCCCAGGCGCTGGCGAAGCTGCTCAAGGAATCCGGGGCGATCTGAAGCGAGCGGGAAGGCCGCGGCGCGCGATGCACCCTGCCGCTTCGCGACCAGGACTTCGCGCTCGGGATGGTCCGGCGCATTCACGGCGGCGCCGGCTTCACACGGGGTATCTCGGGCAATGTGGGAGATCGTGACCCTACTCGCGCTCGCCGCGGCGGGCTGGCTGTGGTTCGACAGCCTGCGCTCGCGCGAACGCGCCCTGGCCGTGGCCCCCCGCGCCTGCGAGCGGGAAGGCCTTCAGTTCCTGGACGACACCGTGGAGTGCATCTCGGTGCGTCCCGCGCGCGACCAGACAGGGCGCCTGGCGCTGCGGCGGGTGTACCGTTTCGAGTTCTCCGACACCGGCGACAACCGCCGCGCGGGTCACGTGGTGATGCTGGGCGACAGGGTCGAGTCGCTGACTCTGGATCCCTTCCTCATGCGCTGAGCGGCCACCACGCCGGCGCGACGCCGGCGTTGCGCTCGGTTGACGCGCCGGGCCGAATTGTCCAAGCTTCCCGGTGCGCGCGGCACCCGGTGCAGAGCGTGCGGTGCGCGAAACGCGCCAGCCTTCGACCCCGATAGCCGGAGCCCTCAGGACATGAACCGTTTGGCTTGTATTTTCCGGCGCACCGCCGGCACGCGCTCCCTTCGGAGTCTCTCGCGCCCGCTCGCTCTTGCGGCGATGGCGTTCCCCGTGTCCTGCGCCTTCGCCCAGGGCTATCCCGCGAAGCCCATCACGCTGGTCGTGCCCTTCGCCGCGGGCGGGCCCTCGGATGCGCACATGCGCCAGTTCGCCATCGCCATGGGGCGGCAGCTCGGCCAGACGCTGGTGATCGAGAACGTCGGCGGCGGCGCCGGCAACATCGGTCCGGCGCGCGTCGCCCGGGCGGCTGCCGACGGCTACACCATCATGCAGCACAACCTCGGTATCGCGACCGCCCCCGCGTTGTACAGGAACCTCGAGTACAACCCGCTGACGGATTTCGACTACCTCGGCACACTGGTGTTCGACCCGAGCCTGCTGATGGCGCGCAGCGACTTCCCTGCCTCGAACTTCAACGAGTTCGTCGCCTACCTCAAAGCAAACCGCGAGAAGGTGACTATCGGGACCTCCGGGCCGTCGCGCCTGTCGGCGCTGCTGCTCATGGAGGCCGTCGGCGTCAAGCTGACCGAGGTGCCCTACAAGGGCGGCGGCCCGGCGATCAACGACCTGGTGGGCAGGCACATCGACCTGCTCTCCAACTCGGCCTCTCTGGTCGGGCCGCTCATCCGCTCGGGGAAGGTGAAGGCCATCGGCCTGACGGCGAGGAAGCGCCTGGCGAGTCTTCCGGAAGTGCCGACCCTGCACGAGCAGGGTCTCACCGGGTTCGAGATGGTGGTGTGGACCAGCCTGTTCGCGCCTCGGGGGCTGCCGCGACCGGTGCTCGAGCGCCTCGTCGCGGGCCTGCAGGGGGCGCTCACCGATCCGGACCTGGTGGCGCACTTCAACAAGACCGGCGGCCAGATCGCCACGCGCGAGGAAGCGTCGCCGGCGGGACTGCGCGACCTGGTGAAGTCGGAAGTCGACAAGTGGGGCGCCATCCTGCGGCGCGCCGGCGTCAAGCCGGAGTGAAGAGCGAGCGCAGCACGCGGAGAACCCGATGGCAGAGCCCGTCTACGAAGTGGTGAGCCCCGCGGGCGACGCGCGCGATGCGCCGCCGGCGCCCGGGAAACCGGCCGGCGCCGCGCCGCTTTCCGGTCTTGCCGGGAAGCGCCTGGGCCTGGTGTGGACCGCGTTCGCCAACGGCGACATCGTGCTGCGCGCGCTGCGCGCGCAGCTTGCCGCGCGCTACCCGGATCTCGAATTCGTCGAGATGGCCCCCGGCCGCGGGCTCGCCTGGGGTGATCACCCGGACCCGAGCATCGCGGAGCTGGCGCGCGAACACCGCATCGACGCGGCCATCGTCACCGCGGGCTGTTGAGGAACCTGCGCGCCCGCAGTTGCGCGGGCGACGGCCTGGCTGGAGGCGCACGGCATACCGGTGGTCGGGGTGACCTGCCGCGGCTTCACGCCGCCGGCCCGCCTGGTGGCGCGCGCCGAGGGGCTGCCCGCGATGCGGGTGCTGGAGTATCCGCCGCCCAACATCGGCGCGATGAGAAAGGAAGAGATCCACGAGAGTTCGCTGGCGCGCATCGACGAGCTGATCGCGCTGCTGACCCGGCCCCTGCCGCAGGCGCCGGGCGCGGCGAAGCCCGCAAGCGCTGCGGGCCACGACCCGCGCGAGATCGTCTTCCGCGGCACGCTGCGCGAGGTGAACGAGCGTTTTCACGCGTGCGTCTGGTCGGACGGGCTGCCGGTGGTGCCGCCGACCCTCGAGGAGGTGGATGCCTTCCTCGCCTTCACCGAGCGCGCGCCCGGCGAAGTGATCGCTCGGCTGCCGCCGGCGCGGCTGCCCGCGACCGTGTGGAAGGTGGCGGTGAACGGCGTGATGGCCGGTTGCCGCCCCGAGTACATGCCGGTGCTGCTCGCCATCGCGGACGCCGTGGCGGACCCGCATTTCGGCATCGAGCACGCGGGCAGCACCGTGGGCCTCACGCCGCTCATCATCCTGAACGGGCCGATCGCGAAAGCGCTCGGGTTCAACTCGGGGCAGGGCGTGCTTCGCCCGCAGGCGCAGGCGAACATCAGCGTGAGCCGCTTCCTGCGCCTGCTGATGGTGAACGTCGCCGGTTACCGCCTGGGCGAATCCGACATGGCGACCTTCGGCCGCAACTACTACCCGGTGCTGGCGGAGGCCGAGGAGGAGAGCCCCTGGCCGCCGCTGTGCGTGGACCGCGGTTTTCCCGCCGGTTCGAACGTGGTGACGGTCCAGTCGGCCGATTCGATCACCCACAGCTTTCTCACCGAGGGCCCGGCGCACAGTCACCTGCGCGTGATCGCGCGCGAGGTGGCGCGCGAACTGGGCGGCAACCTGCTGGTGCCGATGGAGCGCTTCGGCGGCCGGGTGGCGCCAGTGCTGGGTATCACGCCGCTGGTCGCCGGAATACTCGCGAAGGCGGGCTACACGAAGGACGACGTGAAGCGCTGGGTCTTCGAGCACGCGCTGGTGCCGGCAACACAAGTGGACGAACAGCTCGCGCGCATCGAAGAGGGTTACTGCCTTAAGGAATCGGTGCGTCGCGGCAGGCTGCCCGGGCGGTTTGCGCTCTGCGACGATCCCGAGCGGCTGGTACCCGTGCTGCACGAGGCCGCCGAGCTCCAGATCGTGGTATGCGGCGCGCCGAACCGCAATCGCAGCTTCATCTGCGGGCAGTTCGGCAAGTACGGCTGGGATACTTCCCGCGAAATCCGCCTGCCGGCGCACTGGCGGCAAGCGCTTGAGCGCAGGTCGGGATAGCATGAAACTTCGCCGCAGGCGCCCTTGTCCCCTGCCGCACGCTTCGATCGTCGCGGGAGCGCCATTGTCCGCAGGAGAGCGCCACATGCCCACCGCACACCCCTTCGCGGCCCACCGTGTCGCCCTCGCGGCGGCCCTCGCTGGCAGCGCATGCCTGTGCGCGGGCGCACTGGCCCAGAGCTTCCCCGCCAGGTCGATCCGGGTCGTCGTGCCCTTCCCGCCCGGCGGCGCGGACGTCACCGCGCGCATCGTTCTGCCCGCGGTGCAGGAGGACCTTGGACAACCGGTCGTGGTCGACAACCGGCCGGGCGCGGGCGGAATCATCGGCTCGGAGTTCGTCGCCCGGCAGCCGGCCGACGGCTACACGCTGCTGTGGACGGCGAACACCCCCATCGTCACCATCCCGGTGACGCAGCCCAAGGAGACGAGCTACGACCCGCTCAAGGACTTCACCAATATCTCCAAGCTGCTCGTCGGGGTGACCACGGCGTCAGTGCCCAGCTCACTGCCGGTGAACACCCTGCGGGAATTCGTCGACTACGCCAAGCGCAACCCGGGCAAGCTATCGTTCGCGAGCGTCGGCATCGGCAGCTCCCAGCACCTCGACGGCGAAGTGCTGAAGCTGCGCGGCGGCATCGACATGGTGCACGTGCCCTACAAGGGCTTCGGCCAGGTGCTCCCGGACCTGGTTGCCGGCCGCGTGCAACTCGCCTTCATCGCCTACCTGTCGGCGGTGCAACAGCTGAATGCGGGCAAGCTCAAGGTGCTCGCGGTCACCCAGCCCTACGCGAGAATGCCCGACAAGCCGACCTACGAACAGGCGATACCGGGGTTCGATCGCGTGCCGAACTGGAGCGCCTCGATGCACGGCCCGGCAGGCCTGCCGCGGGCGGTGCTGGTGAGAATCTACGGCTCGCTCACGAAGGTGCTCGGGCCTGGCACGCCGCTTCGCAAGAAGTTCGAGGACGAGGGCTACATCGTCGTGGTCAGCACGCCGGAGGAGTTCGCCGCCGATGTGAGGGCCACGCTCGCCAAGACCGCGGAAATCCTCAAGCTCACCGGCATCAAGGTGGAGTAAGGCCGCCCGGCCTC
>JADLDQ010000479.1 GCA_020846575.1 Burkholderiales bacterium | reverse complement strand
CGAGACCGCCGTCAACCTGTGGTGGGACGATTTCCCGGACCTGTACTACGACGGCGCGCGGCAGCGTTACCTTTGGGGTATCGATCCGAATTTCACGCAGCGCTGGGATCCCGAGGTGGCAGGGAAACTGGAAGCCATGCGCGACCGGAAGGTGCCGCTCGACGCGAAATGGCTGGCCGAGACCTTTGGCGCGCGCGTCATGGTGCTGGCGCATTCGCTGGCCTTGCGCTATCCCCAGTTGACCACCGAAGCGTGGCGGCCGGTGTACGTCGACCGTTCCGGCGTGGTCTTCGCGCTCACCGGGCCCGAGGGCCCGCCGGCGAAGATGCCGGACGACGCGCCGCGCGTGGCTGATGCCGAGCACGCCTTCCGGCCCGCCGACCGGGCATTGACGGGCGAGCCGAAAAAGGAGAAGTAATCGAAGCATGCACGTGGCCCTGGACTGCTCCAGCGCGGCGCGCCCCGAAGCGACGGGCGTGGCGATGTACATCCGCCGCATGGTCGACGCCTTTGCGAAAGCCGGCGGGGACCACCGCTTCACGCTGGTGCACCGCTGCAGCCGCTGGAAGCAGCGCGGCAGCTTCGTGCGCGCGCCAGCGGCGAATTTCGCCGGGAAGCTGATGCTCGAACCGCTGCATCCGGCGTTTGGGAAGAGCGTTGACGTCTTCCACGGGCTCGACGCGCGCCTGCCTGGGCCGTGGATGAAGGCGAAGCTCGTCGTCACGATCCACGACGTCTTCTCGGCGCTGCAATCGAAGGAGTTCGCGACCGAGGAATTCCGGCGCATGAAGGCGGAGCGCTACCGGGACCTGGTCGAGCGCGCCGACCGCATCGTCGTCGTCAGCGAGGCCTGCAAGCGCGACGTGCTCGCGACGCTGGAGCCCGATCCGGCCAAGCTGCGCGTCGTCTACGAATCCGGAGGCCCGGGCTTCGGGCCGCAGGACGAAGCGCACGTGGCGGACGTACGCAAACGGTATGGGCTTTCCGGCCCGTACCTCGTCTACGTCGGCACCATCAACAAGCGCAAGAACGTGCCGGCGATGATCGCGGCCTTCGCCAAGGCGCGGAAAAAGAGCGGGTCAAACGCGGTCTTCGCCATCGCGGGGCGGGTGGGCTTCGGCGGCGAGGAGATCCGCGCGGCGATCGAGAAGGCCGGCGCGGCGGAGAGCGTGAAGCTGTTGGGCTATGTGCCCGACGAAGACGTCGCGCCGCTGTACGGCGGCGCGCTGGGGATGCTCTTCGCGACGCTGTACGAGGGCTTCGGGATCCCTGTCGTCGAGGCCTTTGCTTGCGGCTGCCCGGTGCTCGGCGGGACCGAAGGCAGCGTGCCGGAGATCGCCGGCGGCGCGGCGCTGCTGGCTGATCCGAAGAACGAAGAGCAGATCGCCGCGCAGATCGAAGTCCTGCTTACCGACGAAGCGAAGCGCGCCGAGTTGAAGGCGAAGGGCCTGGAGCGCGCCAAGTTCTTCAGTTGGGAGAAGGCGG
>JADLDQ010000245.1 GCA_020846575.1 Burkholderiales bacterium | reverse complement strand
GGCAGTATCCAGTAGCGCAGGCCCAGCATCCCGAATGCGACCAGGAAGTAGGCGCCGACCACGGTCCAGCCGGCCGCTGCAAGCAGGGCTTTCAGCGGCCGGCGCCGGCGAGCGGGCGCCGCCGCACGCGGCGCAGCGCCCTCGCCGCCGGGCGGCTGGCCGCCTTGACCGGCGGGTTCTCTATCGATATCCATGCGCACGCGTGTAGAGAGGCTCGGAGGAATCCCTGGGGCCGCAAGGCCCGTGCCCTCATAATATGACGCTTCGGATGCCCGGCGATGCGAAAGCCGTGCGCTCGCATGCGCGGCCGCCCCGCGCTGCGTACGCCGTGGGGCAGCCTTGCATGACGGACCAAAGAATCTTACCCGCAATCACCATCCGGACTCCCTGCTCGCGCTCCCCCATGGAACCCCGCCCGACCGATGTAGCCGCCCTTGAAGGTCTCTCCGCGCTGGCGTATTCGCGATTCGCGCGCAGCCTGGTCGAGGCCGATCCTTCGCTCGAGGCGGAACTCGGACCCGCCGCGGCCGCGCCCTGGACCCGGGAGGCGATGGAATCGTTTCTGTCCGAGCGCGCGCCGCTGGAAGAACAGGGACTCGCCTCGGCGCTGCGAAGGCTACGAGCGCGGGTGATCCTGCGCACCATGGCGCGCGACCTCGGCGGCCGGGCAGGACTGGCGGAGGTCTGCGCCACGATGACGGTGCTCGCGGAAGTCGCACTTGGTTGCGCGCAGAGCTTCCTCGAGCCACGGCTCGCCGCGGAGTGGGGCCGGCCGCAGGGCGGCCCGGGTCAGTCGCTGATCGTCGTGGGAATGGGAAAGCTGGGCGGCGGCGAACTGAACGTGTCCTCGGACATTGACCTCGTATTCGTCTATCCGGAAGAGGGAGAGACCGCCGGCGGGACGCGCTCCAGCAGCAACCACGAGTTCCACGTCCGGCTGGGCCGCCGGCTGATCGGGATGCTCGCCGAACCGACGGCCGACGGCCGGGTGTTCCGCGTCGACATGCGCCTGCGGCCCTGGGGTGACCCGGGCGCGCTCGCGCTCGGCTTCGACGCCCTGGAGAACTATTTCATCACCCAGGGCCGGGAATGGGAGCGCTACGCCTGGATCAAGGCCCGAGCGCTGACCGGCGAAAACCATGCGGCGTTGCAGTCCATCGTGCGGCCGTTCGTCTACCGCAAGTACCTGGACTACGGTGCGTTCGGCGCCATGCGCGAACTGCATGCCGAGGTGCGTGCGGAGGTGGCGCGGCGCGACTATGCCGACCACGTGAAGCTCGGCCCCGGGGGTATTCGCGAGATCGAGTTCATCGCCCAGGCCTACCAGTTGATCCGCGGCGGGCGAGAAGCCGCGCTGCGCGAGCGCCCGACCCTGCGGATACTGGAACTTCTCGCCCGCCAGCGGCTGATCGAGGAGCAGGCGATGCGGGAGCTGGCATCGGCTTACGTATTCCTGCGCCGCCTCGAGCACCGCCTGCAGTACCTGGACGACGCGCAGACGCACAACCTGCCCGAGGACCGCGAAGACCGGGCGCGCGTCGCCATGGCGATGGGAGTCCAGGACTGGACCGAGTTCCGTACCGGGCTGGACGCCCACCGGGAGCGGGTCACCGCACAGTTCGAGCGCATCTTCTCCACCGCCGAAGCACCCCGGCACGCGCTCGGTGCCCTGTGGACCGACCCGCGCGAGCATGCGAGCAGCGCGGCGCTGGCGCACCTGGGCTATCGCGACCCGGACTCGGTGTCGGCGCGGCTCGCCGCGTTGCGCTCGAGCAGCCGCTACGCCGAACTGCCGCAGGCGAGCCGCGCGCGCTTCGACGCGCTGGTCCCGCGGCTGGTGGAGGAATCGGCCCGCCATCCGGACGCGGGGCAGACCCTGGAGCGCTGCCTGGCGCTGATGGAAGCCGTCAGCCGCCGCGCTGCCTACCTCGCGCTGCTCGACGAGCACCCGCGGGCGCTGGCGCGCGTCGCCGATCTCCTGACGGCCTCGAGCTGGGCGTCGCAATATCTGCTGCGCCACCCGATCCTGCTCGACGAGCTGCTCGACGCGCGCCTGCTCGAGCCGGGCAGCGATTGGAATGCGTTCGCCCGGGCGCTGCGCCAGCAGCTCCTGGACGCGCAAGACGACACCGAGCGCTCGATGGATCGGGTGCGCGAGGCGCACCACGCGCAGCTGTTCCGGCTGCTGGTGCAGGACCTGGCCGGCGTTCTCACGGTAGAGCGTCTCGCCGACGAGCTGTCCGAGCTCGCCGACGTCATGCTCCAGGTGACGCTGGAGCTGTGCTGGAGCGAGCAGCGCAAGCAGCTGCGCGCACGCGGATCCGAGTTCGCACCGCAGTTCCCGGGATTCGCCGTCATCGGCTACGGCAAGCTCGGCGGAAAGGAGCTGGGCTACGCATCCGACCTGGACATCATCTTCCTCTACGACGATCCGCACGAGCAGGCCTTCGAGGTCTACGCGCGCCTGGCGCAGCGCATCAACCTGTGGCTCACCACCCGCACCGCGGCCGGCGTGCTGTTCGACACCGACCTGCGGCTGCGCCCGGACGGCTCCAGCGGCCTGATGGTGTCCTGCGTGGACGCGTTCATCCGCTACCATCGCGAATCGGCCTGGACCTGGGAGCACCAGGCGCTCACCCGAGCGCGATTCTGCGCGGGCGACGCCCGCACCGGCGCCCTGTTCGAGACGGAGCGGCGCCACATCCTGTGCCTGGAGCGCGACGCGGGCGCTCTGCGCAAGGATGTCCTGGAGATGCGCGCCAAGCTCCTGGAAGGCCACCCCAACACGAGCGAACTGTTCGACCTGAAGCACGACCGCGGCGGCATGATCGACATCGAGTTCATCGTGCAGTACCTGGTGCTCGCCAACGCCCACCGCCACCCTCGCCTCACCGCCAACGACGGCAATATCGCGCTGCTCGGCATGGCGGCCTCGCTCGGCCTCATTCCGCCGGAATCGGCGCAGGCGGTGCGCGACGCCTACCGCGATTACCGGCGGCGCCAGCACGCGCTGCGCCTGAACGAGGCCCGCTTCGCGCGCGCGCCGGCCGAGGAATTCGCGGCGCAGATCGCGGCCACGCAGCGGCTGTGGCGGACGGTGTTCGGCGCCGATTGAAGCGCGCGAGGCGCCGCGCGCACTTCCTGAAACGCGCGAGGCGCCGCGCGCACTTCCGCTAGAATCGCCCCTCGAACTCCCGGAGCCCCCCATGTCAATGTCCGACCGCGATGGCCTGATCTGGTTCGACGGCAGGCTCGTTCCCTGGCGCGAGGCAAACGTCCACGTCCT
>JADLDQ010000244.1 GCA_020846575.1 Burkholderiales bacterium | reverse complement strand
CACGAAGGGCGCAACTGCGTGCGCCCGCTGCTGCCCGGCGTGCCGAGGCCGAGCGCCGCATCGGCATCGAGATCGCCGCTGCGCTGAGGAGTGGAGTGGGTTCGCAGGAGATCTGAAGCGGTCGTTGCGCTCGTGCCGACTTCTTCGAGCGGACCCCAGGCAGACCCCAGGCCGACCACAGGCGGACCCCAGGGGTAGCATCCGCTCGCGCCGCCTTCGAGCAGTTCGCGCGCAGGCGATTCAGCCAGGCATCTTCGCGCTCGGGCGATTCAGACAGGCGTTATCGCGGCAAGCCCGCGCATGGCGTCCCGGAACTGCGGATCGTCGTGGAACTGCGGATCGTCGTGGAACTGCGGATCGTCGTGGAACTGCGGATCGTCACGGAACCGGGGAGTGGCCTCAGGCGGCCACCGCGGTTTGCGGCAGCGCGAACCGCGCCCGCGTGACGCGGGCGATCATCTCGGGAAAGTGCGTGCTCTCGACCGGCTTGCCGATGTAGTAGCCCTGCAGGTAGCGGCAGCCGTGCTGCGAGAGATAGGCGAACTGGCCGGCCGTCTCCACGCCCTCGGCGAGAACATCCAGCCTCAGCGCGCGCCCCAGGGAGGCGATCGCGTCCACGATCGGCGCTTCCCCCGCATCCGAGGTGATGTCGCTCACGAAGGAGCGGTCGATCTTCAGGGTGTCCACCGGGAAGCGCTTGAGGTAGGCGAGCGACGAGTAGCCGGTGCCGAAGTCGTCGATGGAGATGCGCACGCCGATCGCCTTCAGGCGTCGCAGCTCCTCCATGACCTCCTCGCCGCTTTGCATCGCCACCGTCTCGGTGATCTCGATCTCCAGGCGCGAGGCTTGCAGACCCGTGTCCTGCAGCACGCGCGAGACCGATTCCGAGAGGTTGCTGCCGCGGAACTGTGCCGCCGAGACGTTCACCGCGATGCTCAGTTCGTCGAGGCCCTCGCGCCGCCACTGACCGAGCTGGGCGCACGCCTGGCGGATGACCCAGTCGCCGATGTCTCTGATCAGGCCGGTCTCGTCGGCGATGAAGATGAACTGGTCCGGGGGGATGTTCCCCAGTTCCGGGTGCTTCCAGCGCAGCAGCGCCTCGGCGCTCACGACGCGAGCGCTGTGCAGGTCGTAGATCGGCTGGAAGACCAGGTGGAACTGCTCGTTGGCGATCGCCCGCCGCAGGTCGTTTTCCAGCCGCAGCCGGTGCCCGGAGCTGCGGTTGAGTTCGCGCTGGTAGAGCCGTGCCTGATTGCGGCCCTGTTTCTTCACCGCGAACATGGCGGCTTCGGCGTTCTTCATGAGGCCGTGCACGTCGCCGCCGTGCTCGGGATACAGGCCGATACCGATGCTCGCGGTGAGGAAGAATTCCTGGCCGTTCTGCATGAACCCCGGGGCGAGCCGCTGCATCACCCGCTCGGCGAGCGACAGCGCGCCGCACGCATCGGCGATGCCGCCGGCGTACAGCACGAACTCGTCCTGCCCGAGTCGCGCGACCAGATCGCTCTCGTCCACGCAGCGCTGCAGGCGCGCCGCGATCTGGCACATCAGCGCGTCCCCGGCGGGATAGCCGAAGGAGTCGTTGATGCGCATGAAGCGGTCCAGGTCGATGTACAGCAGGGCGCCGGGCGCCGGCGGCGTGGAATCGAGCTTTGCGGCCAGTCGTTCGCAGAACAGCGTGCGGTTGGGCAACCCGGTCAGCTCGTCGAAGTGGGCCAGCTGGCGCGCCGATTCCTCGGCGCGCGCCTTGTCCCGGGACAGCCGCGTGTGCTGCAGCTCGCGCTGCACCACCGCGATCAGCCGCTCGGGACAGTCCTTGCCGACGAAATCCCGGGCCCCGAACTTCATGGCCGAGACCCCCTGGTCCTGGCCGAGCAGCCCGGAGTAGATCACCAGGGGTACTTCCCGACCGGACTCGCGCGCGATCCGGAGCGCCGCGCCGGAATCGAACGAGGGCATGGAATGGTCGGAGATGATCAGATCGAACATCTGGTCGCGCAGCACGGTCTTCATCGAGGCGGCATTGTCCACGTGCACCACTTCGAGATCCGGATCCATCTGCGCCAAGCGCTCGGAGAGCAGGCAGACGTCGTCCTGCGAGTCGTCGACTACCAGTATGCGTGCGGAGGCGGATTCCATGCGAGCTGTTCCGGGCGGTGCATCGGGGCGCGCCATGGCACGGTACGGTCCGCGCACGGCCTGCCCCGTGGATATCGGTCGCGCGCAGGCGAAGCTTGAGTGCCTCGTCGGATCGGCCGGGACGCGCTGCCCGGCGCCACCGGTCCGGGGGCTCCGGCGAGACGTCTTGCGCAGGGCACCGCTGGCCGGGGAGCGGCGCGGGGCGGGGCGCGGGCGCGCGCCGTCCGGGCCGATGGCGCTCGGGCGGCGGGGGAGATCCGGCTCAGCCGCGCTCCCAGGCGTGGTAGCGCTCCACCCACCACAGCCGCCGCGCGGGAAGGTGGGCGCGCTTCCACGCGGCGGCCGCGTGCCTGTTGGCTTCCGCGAGCGTCGGATAGATGTGAATGGTTCGCAGCAGTTTTTCCAGGCCGATGCCGTGCGTCATGGCGGCGACGAACTCGACGATCAGGTCCCCGGCGTGCTCGCCTGCGATCGCGGCGCCCAGTATCCGGTCCCTGCCGGGCGCCGTCAGCACCTTCACCAGCCCGTGCGCCTCGCCGTCGGCGAGCGCCCGGTCGAGATCTTCCATGGCGAAGCGCGTGACTTCGTACGGGACTTTGTCGCGCCGGGCCTCGGTCTCGTTCAGCCCCACGCGGGCGACTTCCGGGTCGGTGAACGTCGCCCAGGGAATCACCGAGTCGTCGACTCGGAATTTGCGAAAGCGGCCGAACAGGGCGTTTGCGACTGCGTACCCGGCCTGGT
>JADLDQ010000243.1 GCA_020846575.1 Burkholderiales bacterium | reverse complement strand
GGCAGTGCCGACAGCAGCCGCCGTGTACCGTGCCGCTGGCCTTCGCCTCGCTGCGCGAAAAGGCGCGGGGTTTGGGGGCCGCTGTAGCGCGTGGCCACGATCATGGTGTCGCTCCCGAGCACGAAGCGCTCCGGGAAGTCCCGAAGGACGGTGACCCATTCCGCGTTGATCTCTCCTACCGGATGCACCATCGCGCCCGGCCTGGGACTGGTGGGCCGGATGCTGAGCGCCAGGTTGGGGTGCCGCCCGAGCAATTCACGTACCAGCACGGGCGTGAAATGGTCCAAAGGATCCGCGCCTGCGCGTGCCCACACGAGGCCTACCCGTCGATCTCGAGATCCGCCTCGATCTCGACCGGCAGATCGAACGGCAGTTCGGCCATGCCGACGGCGCTGCGGGCGTGCGCGCCGATCTGGGCGCCGAACAGCTCGATCACGAGGTCGGAGAAGCCGTTGATCACGCTCGGCTGCCGGTTGAAGCCCGGCGCCGAGTTGACCATCCCGAACACCCGGCACCAGGCGACGATGCGGTCGAGATCGCCCAAGGCGCTCTTCAGGCTGCCGAGCACCGAGAGCGCGGTCAGGCGCGCCGCCGCGTAGCCCTGCTCCACGCTCAGCTCGCGCCCGAGCTTGCCCAGGGGCGGGGCGAGCGTACCGTCGGGATTCTGCGGGCCGTGCCCCGCCACGAACACGCGCGTGCCCACGACCCGCACGAAGCGGAACGGGAACACCACGCCGCCCGGTGCCTGCACCCGCTTCGGGAGCGTGAGTCCCAGCGCGGCAATGCGTTCTTCCACTCGTGCCATGTTCGGCTCCCTGTGCTGTGGTCGCGCGCGCTCGATCACGCCGGCGCGATGTTCGGCGTCGTGGCGCGCACGGACGCGGTCCGGCCCGTGCCGCGGGAAAGCGTCTGGCGTGATCCCGACCGGTGCGTGAGCCTCCGGCCGATGCGGCAAGGCGCGGCGAGACCCGGGATGGTCTTCGCCGTAGGTCACGACGCCGTGCTTCCCGCACCGAGTCGGGCACGGCTGGACACCCGTGCCGACCGGGCTCGCGCGGGCGCCGGAACGGGACCCCACGCCCGGCGCAGTGTAAGCAAATCAGTCAGCCAACCGGCCGGAAATGCGGACTGCCCATGAGATCGGGCGATACGGCGCGCGAAATCGCGGTTCACTGAGTTCCTGGAGAAATGGCTGACCGGAGGGTCCGCAGCGGGTGACCCAAGGCGGCGCCGAGCCGGGCTGCGGCTCTCCATCTGCCCCGGCTTGCCTTCGAATCTCCCCGGAACGCCCTCGATCTCCCGCGGCGAACGGGCGCGCCCGAGCTGGCGCAACCGAACCGATGCGAACCGGCTCCGGTACGCCAGCCCCGCGCTGCGAAATCCGGTCTGCGCCTCCCCGGCGACGCGCTCGAAGTCAAGCCGGAGAGCTTGTGTATCCGGCTGAACCTGTTGCATGATATTCCGGCGTGGGACCTCCTTCGCTCGAGTGTTGGCGCGCACGGGCGCTCGCCTGCACCCTGCGCCTCGGGATGGCCCGACGCCGGAAAACCGTCTTGGACAGAAAAGGGGAAGATTCATGGAGAACGTGCAGACGAAACTGGTGATTCCGGGACTCAGGCCCTTCTACGACTGGGCCGAGCCGCTGTCCTGGGCGCTGGTGCGCATCAGCGCGGGATTGATGCTCATACCGCACGGCTGGCCCAAGCTCATGGCGGGGGTCGGCCCGGTGGCCGCCAACACGCTCGCCAAGCGTGGCATCGAACCGGCCGAGCCGCTCGCCGTGATCCTCATAGCGCTCGAAACGCTGGGTGGCGCGTGCATCGCCCTGGGTCTTTTCACGCGTTTCTTTGCAGCGGCCGTCACCATCGAAATGACAGTCCTCGTCTATCAGCACGGGCCGAAGTTCGGCTGGGGCCAGGGCGGCTACGAGTACCCGCTCCTGTGGGGCCTGGTGATGTTCGCGATCGCGCTGCACGGCGGCGGGCCTTACTCCCTCGATCGCAGGCTGGGTCGCGAGCTCTGAGCGCACCCGGTCGGCGAGCTGCACGGCGGCGTGCGGACCGACCTTCGAGATCGGGAGGCTTTCATGAAGGTCCTCGCGCGCATGCTGCCGTGCGCCGCTGCCGCGACTTTTGCCTTCGCGCCCGGGCCGGCGCTCGCGCAGACCTATCCGGCCAGGCCGATCCATGTGATCGTCCCGAGCCTGCCCGGAACGCTCGATGCATACGTGCGGGTCATGACCCCGATGCTGCACCAGATCACCGGGCAGTCCTTGATCATCCAGGAGGAAACGACATGAACAGGAGGTGCGCCGCGCTCATGGCGCTTGCCGCGGTTCTCTTGTGCGCCATGGCGCCGGCGCCCGCGCAGGACTACCCGGTGAGAACCGTCCGACTCATCGTGCCCAATGCGCCGGGCGGCGGCACCGATGTCCTGGCGCGCTTGTTCGCCCAGCACCTCCAGGACGCCTGGAAGCAGTCGGTGATCGTCGAATACAAGCCCGGAGGGGGCATGATCGTCGGGACGGACTACGTGGCGAAGTCGGCCCCGGACGGCTACACCATCGCCATGGTGGCCACCGCGCACGTCATCAACCCGAGTCTGCATTCGAAGCTGCCCTTCGACACGCTGAAGGACCTGTCCGGGGTGATCCTCAATTCCGGTTCGCACCTGGTGATCCTCGCCACCAACTCGCTGCCCGCGAGCGGTCTGGCGGACGTGATTGCGCTGGCGAAGAAGGAGCCGGGCAAGCTCTCCTACGCATCGGCGGGCGTGGGCAGTTCCATGCATCTGACCGGAGAACTGCTCAAGACCATGGCGGGCATCGACATCGTGCACGTGCCGTACAAGGGCGCGGGCCCCGCCTACCTGGACGTCATCTCCGGTCGCGTCGCGCTGATGGTCAACCCGCTGTTCGCGTCGCTTTCCTACATCAAGTCCGGCAAACTCAAGGCGATCGCCGTGGCGAGCCCGCAGCGCGCGGCCACCGCACCGGACGTGCCGCTCGTGGCCGACGTGCTGCCCGGCTTCGACGTGCGCAGCGTGAACGGGATGGTGGTGCCGAGCGCCACCCCGCGCGGCGTCGTCCACAGGATCAACGAGTCGGTGCGCGCCCTGCTCAAGCGCCCGGACTTCCTTGCCAGGTTGGGCGAACTGGGGCTGGAACCCATCGGCAGCACGCCGGAAGAGTTCGACGCTTACATCCGCGCGGAGATCGCCAAGTGGGCGAAGGTCGTCAAGAGTTCCGGGGCGAAGGCCGACTGAGAGCGCGTGGAACACCGCTCCGTCCTGGGCACACGGCGGTCCACGCGCGCGCCGGCAGCCGGTGCCCGGCTGCGACATGAGCGCGGTCCGGGACTTTCGTTCTTCGCTTCCGGCAGGGAGCGCGAGGCCGCAGATTCAGCGGGGTCGGATGCGCGCGAGCGCGGCCGCGTGGACCACGAACCCGGGGTGGCGCGCGATGTCCTCGAGCGGCACGGGAATGCGCCTGCGCCAGTTGGGATGCTCGTCCACCGTGCCCGGCAAGTTTGCCTGCTCTTCCAGACCCAGCATGTCCTCCAACTGCGCCATGGCGAGCACCGCGGGCGTGCAGGCCGCGTAGGCGTGGATGGCGGCGGACAGCTCGGGGGTGAGCCGCTCGGGCACGGCGTCGCCCGCGCCTTCGGGCAGGAGGCGGGTCCGCTTCAGGGCGCGCAACAGCCGTTCGCGGTCGCGCCGGCGCTCCTCGAGCTGGGCGGCGAGGAGCGCTTCGCCCTTCGCGAGGCCGACTCTGCAGCGCAGCTCGATGTCGGCACCGCACCACCAGCCGGCCAGGGTCGGCAGGTCGTGGGTGGTGATCGCGACGAGCGCCGCGCGCGGGTAGTGATCGGGCAGCCGGAATTCGGCGTCGTGCTCGCGCTCGAAGTAGAGCAAGCGGTAGGACAGAAAGCCGTACCGGGCCATGGCCTCGCGCACCGAGTCGGGCACGGTGCCCAGGTCCTCGCCGATCACCATCGAGCGGTTGCGGTGGCTCTCCAGCGCCACCACCGAGAACATGTCCTCGAGCGGGTAGTGCACGTAGGCGCCGTCGGCGGCGCTGCCGCCCGGCGGTATCCAGAACAGGCGCGCCAGGCCCATCACGTGATCGATGCGCAGCGCCCGCGCCTGCGCCATGCAGGCGGCGAGCGCCTCGCGCAACGGCAGGTAGGCCGTGTTGCGCAGGCACTCGGGGCGCAGCGGCGGCAGTCCCCACTTCTGGCCCTGCGGGGCGAAGTCGTCGGGAGGCGCGCCGAGGTCGGCCGCGAGCGCGTAGCAGTCCTGCCGGCCCCAGGCGTCCGAGCCGCCGCGGTCCACCGACACCGCGAGGTCGAGGTACAGGCCCACGGCCATGCCGAGCGCCTCGCAGCGCGCCGCCGCCCGTTCGAGCTGCACCGCCGCCTGCCACTGGAGGTATTCGAAGTATTCCACCCGCGCCTCGTTCTCGCGCGCGAAACGCTCGATCGCCTCGCCTTGCGGGTCGCGGTACGCTTCGGGCCAGGCCTGCCAGCCCCAGGCCCGGGTGCCGCGGCCGTTGAAGTGCGCCTGCAGCGCCTCGTACAGGGCATGGCAGCGCAGCGCGCCAGCGCGCTGCGTGCGGAATTCGCGGAACTGCAGGGCGCGCGCCGTGCCGGCGGCGAGGTGCCGCTCGCGGAAGTGGCGGAACAGGAGCGCGAGCATCTCGGACTTCGCCGCCGCAACGCCGCGGTAGTCCACCAGGGGCGACGCGCGCAGGCGCCCGAGCCGCGCCTGGAACGCGGCGCCGGCTGCAAGGCAGCGCGCTTGCCCGCACTCGGCGAAGTCCTCGATCGCTTCCACGTCGAGGTACAGGGCGTTGAGCGCCGCGCGCGACGAAGGGCTGTAGGGCGAGCAGCGCTGCGGGTCGTGGTCGAACAGCGCGTGCAGGGGATTGAGGCCGACAGCCGATGCCCCGCGCGCCGCGGCAATCTCGATCAATGCCGTCAGGTCGCCGAAATCGCCGATGCCCCAGTTGCGCGCCGAGCGCAGGCCGTAGAGCTGCACCGACACGCCCCACAGACGCGCGCCGAGCTCGACCGCAGCGGGCTGCCAGCCGCGCGAGGGCACGGCGAGCAGAGCGGATTGCGCCACGGGGGCGCCGCCGGCGGTGATCCGGATGCGATGGCAACCCATGGGAAGCGCAACGCCCGGGGTGAACCGCAAGCCCTGGGCGTCGCCCGGCGCGGCAGACCCGATTCCTCCCCGGTGTTCGGCTCCGCCTTCCTCGGAGATGCGCCATTCGAGCGCCGCCGCGGGCGCGCGCGTGTGCACGCTCCAACTTGCACTGTGCGCGGGAACCACGAGCGCCGGGGCGAGCAGCGGGCGCTCGTGTCGCTCGATGAAGGCACGCTCGGCCTGCTCCAACCCGCCGGGAAGGTCCACCGGGATACCCCACTGAGCGAGCAGCGCCGCCAGATTCGCGTCGCTCACCGCGTGGTGCCGGCCGTAGATGTCGTGATAGCCGGTGGCGATTCCCGCGAGCGCGCACAGGCGCCGCAGGACGGCTTGGGGGTCGGGCATGCGTCGCCTCGGTGAATGGGCCGCGGCCGGGTCGCAATCCGTGTTATCGGCCGGGGCGAGCGGCGAAGGAGGGCAGGGCGTGCGCGGCGCGGCTCAGGGCGGATGCCGCTGCAAGCTCGCGTGCGAAGCGCCGGCGCGCCGCGGGCTCCAGGAGGCGGGGCGGATGCACAGCGCGAGCGAACGGCCTTTCAGCGGGAACCTGTCGCCCGCCACGAAGCGCTGCGCGCCGCCCGACCCGGTCTCGGAGGCGGTGTCGATCAGCGCCCGCCAGGGGTCGCCGTCGATGGCGGGTATGGTGAAGGCGAGATCCTCGCTCGCCGCGTTGAACAGGAGCAGGAAGTCCGAGTCGTGCACCGGCCGGCCCCTGGCATCCACGTCGTCCAGGCCCGCCCCCGAGAGGTACACGCCCAGGCTGCGGGCGTAGTCGTGGTTCCACTCCGACTCGCTCATTTCGGCGCCGTCGGGCTTGAGCCAGTAGATGTCCTTGATCTCGGGGCCGAACAGCGGCCGGCCCTGGAAGAAATCCCGCCGCCGGAAGGACGGGTGCGAGCGCCGCAGCGCGAGCAGTTGCCGCGCGAAGTCGAGCAGGCGGTTCTTGTCCTCGTCCAGCGACCAGTCGAGCCAGGTGAGCTCGTTGTCCTGGCAGTAGGCGTTGTTGTTGCCTTGCTGGCTGCGCCCGATCTCGTCGCCGGCGAGCAGCATCGGCACGCCCTGCGACAGCAGCAGCGTCGCGAGGAAATTGCGCTTCTGGCGCTCGCGCAGGGCGCGGACCGCGGGATCGTCCGTCGGGCCTTCCACGCCGCAGTTCCAGGACAGGTTGTTGTCGGTGCCGTCGCGGTTGCCCTCGTGGTTCGCCTCGTTGTGTTTCCTGTCGTAGGACACCAGATCGTGCAGCGTGAATCCGTCGTGCGCGGTGACGAAGTTGATGCTGGCGTGCGGGCTGCGCCCGCCGCGCCCGTACAGGTCGCTGGAACCGGTGAAGCGCCGCGCGAACTCGCCGATGCGCCCGCCGTCGCCCTTCCAGTAGGCGCGCATGCCGTCGCGGTAGCGGTCGTTCCATTCCATCCAGCCGGCCGGGAAGTTGCCCACCTGGTAGCCGCCCGCGCCCAGGTCCCAGGGCTCGGCGATCAGCTTCACGCGGTTGAGCGCCGGGTCCTGGCGGATGACGTTGAAAAAACCCCCGAGCTTGTCCACCTGCCCGTTCTCGCGCGCCAGCGCCGGCGCGAGGTCGAAGCGAAAACCGTCCACCCGCATGTCCTCGGCCCAGTAGCGCAGCTAATCCATGATGAGCTGCAGCACCCGCG
>JADLDQ010000242.1 GCA_020846575.1 Burkholderiales bacterium | reverse complement strand
ACGCGCGGCAGAAGGCGGACGAGTTCTGGCAGGCGTCCGTCATCGACCGCGTCCGCTGCAAGACCCACCAGAGCCAGTATGTGGTCAAGGAACTGAGAAACGGCATGCGCAAGGATGGCTCGTTCTACCGTCGGTATGTTGCCACCTGCCAGGTAGGCCAGGAGGATCGCAGCTTCGACTTCGACCTCGAGGCCCTGAACCAGTTGACCCGGTCCGGTGGAGTTCAGGATCTGCCGGCCCGCCTGCCCACCCCGGAGTCCCGGCAGCCGGGGGTGGATCAGTAGGACCGCGCAAGGCGAGCCGCCGGGGCCGCGCCTCGGGACTTTTCAATTGCACCGGTCCATCTTGACCTGATACACTCAGTTACGTTCAGTCATGTGGCTGGGGAAGTCTCGGGAACCGCCAGTTCGAATCGCAGCGCAGAACGTATCCGACAAGACGTATCTGACAAGGTGCGGGGTACTAGCCGAGCCGGGCCAGTTCGCTGAACCTCGAAGTCGCTGAACGTCGAAGCCACCAAACGCCGAACCGGAGGCTCTGAAGCCGCGGGCAGACCGTTCCGGCGAGTCTCAAGAATGACGAAGGAATATTGACACCACTGGTTTTACATCACCGCAGGTAACTGAATTTCATCTCCGGCGAGCTGCACGAAGGCGACTCGACGGAACCTCAGGAGGTGCATCGATGGGTCTGCTCTACGGGGTTAGTCAGCTTCGCTCTCGCATCGTCGTTTCCCTGTGCGCGCTGGGCGTGTGTGCCGCGTCCCTGCTCGCCGCTCCCGTCACCTATGCCGGCGTGCCCGATCCCGCTCTGAGCACCGTTCCAAACGTGCTGGCCGTCCCGGGTGGCAGCCTGAACTACCAGGTCACCATCGTCGGCACCAGTGGGCCGATCGACAGCGCCAATGTCACGCTCGTCTACTCCGCCGCGGCCGACTCGATCCTCTGCTGGTGCACGGGGCAGACGCACCCCTCGATCACCGCCACGACCAATGCCAGCGGCGTCGCTGTATTCAGCATCAAGGCTGGCGGCTGTGCCAACCCGGCCGTGATTCCGGGCGGCATTGCGGTCGAGGTCTTCGTGAACAGCGTGAAGCTGAAGGAAGTGGGGCAGGTGTCGCCGGACATCGTGAACACGCGCGTGGCGCCCTGCAACGTCTCACTCTCCGATGCCGTGCAGTTCACCTTCCCGCTCGCGACGGCCACCTACGGCTTCTGCTTCGATCTGAACTCCGACCTGGCCGTGGGGCTCACCGATGCCGTTATCGCCACGCCGGCCTTCGCGAACGCGCTGACCTGCAACTAGACGAAACGACGGCCCGTTCGGGTCGCGCATCACTGGTTGAAGACATCTGCAGTTGATAAGACAGGAAGGTCTCAGAGCGGCGGTTCTTCTGAACCGCCGCTTTTCTTTTCACCCGCGCGCCGTTCCCGCCCCAGGGCTCGGAACGCCTCGAGCCTCTCCCCCAGCCGCCCTTCCGTCCCCCGCCCCTCCGGATCGTAGAGGGTCGAGCCCCTCAGGGAGTCGGGCAGGAACTCCTGCCAGCCGGCGGCGGCCATATGGTCGTGGGTGTAACGATATCCTTCGCCGTAGCCCTGGGCTTTCATCCAGGCGGTGGGAGCGTTGCGCAGGGCCAACGGCACCGGGAGGCTACCGGATTCACGCACGAGTCCCGTGGCGCGCTCCAGCGCGCGCCAGGCGGCATTGCTGTGTGGCGCCAGTGCCAGGTAAATCGCCAGTTCCGCCAGGGCCAGGTCCCCTTCCGGTTCACCCAGGAACCGCACCGCCTCTACTGTGGTCATGGCCAGGAGGAGGGCGTTGGGCTCCGCGAGGCCGATATCCTCGATGGCGGTTCGCACCAGGCGCCGCGCGACGTAGAGTCGATCCTCCCCGCTCAGCAGGAGACGCGCCAGCCAGTAAAGCGCAGCATCGGCGTCTCCGCCCCGGATTGACTTCTGCAACGCGGACACCACGTTGAAGTGCTCCTCTCCGGAGCGATCGTACCGAAGCGGAACGGTCTGCATGGCCTCATGGACGATCTCCAGCGAGAGCGCCCCACCCGGTGACACAAGGGCCGCGCCGGCCTCCAGGGTGTTCAATGCCCGGCGGGCGTCGCCGTCGGCGGACGCCACAATGGCGTCCCGCGCGGAGGCGTCCACCTGCAGGCCCGGGCGGCCGACCCCCCTCGTCTGGTCGGCCAGGGCGGTTTCCAGGCACCGCAACAGTGACTCCGGAGTGTGGGGCCTGAGCGTCACCACGCGCATGCGCGACAGCAGAGCCGCGTTCACTTCGAAGGAGGGATTCTCGGTGGTGGCTCCGAGCAGCGTCAGGAGCCCGGACTCGATATGGGGGAGCAGCGCGTCCTGCTGGGTGCGGTTGAACCGGTGGATCTCGTCCACAAAAAGCACGGTGCGCCGGCCGCCCGATTGCCGCCGCGCCCGGGCCGCGGCCGCGGTTTCGCGCAGATCGCGGACGCCCGCCGTCACCGCGCTCAGCGCCACGAAATCGGCCTCCCACTCGTGGGCCATGACGAGGCCCAGCGTGGTCTTGCCCGTACCCGGCGGCCCCCAGAAGAGCAACGAGGCCGGTCGGCGGCCCGCAGCCAGGGCCGCCAGCAGCCGCCCCGGCCCGGTCAGGTGTTCCTGGCCGATGACCTCATCGAGAATCCGCGGCCGCATGCGATCCGCGAGGGGGCGATCGGCAGAAGATTCGAAGAGTGTCATCGAGAAACCGCCGGATTTTTGCGCAAAAAAAAAGAGGGCCGGCCCTGACTCCGGGTCAGGACCGACCTCTCTCGATCCTCTCCCCTTCGCCTGGAGCGGCGTCCACGATAAACCGTGACTGCGCGCTCGGGAAGGGGGCTCGCCTCGGCAGCCCCCACGTTCGGGGAGCCGGCTTGGGAGCAGACAATCAAGACGGATCGGAAATTACTTCTTCTTCGCCTTCTTCGCCGCCTTCTTCGTGGCCTTCTTCGCCGTCTTCTTCGCCGCCTTCTTCTTCGCCGCCATTGTTAACCACCTCCTTCCGTGTTGGATTTAACCTGCGGGCTCCTCTTCGGGACCGCCGATCAGCTCTGTGACGTGAGCCAGCATCTTCTCCAGGTCGAATGGCTTCTTGATGTAGCGATCGACCTTCAGGCGCTTGGCTTCACTTTTGACATCACGACCATCGAACGCAGTCATCAGAATCACTTTGAGATTCTCGTTCGAACTGCGGATAGCCGAAATCAGATCGAGTCCAGATTGCTTCGGGAGTCGGTTGTCGACCACCAGGAGACCGAACTCACTTCCGCTCAACTGCTTTTCCGCCTGCTCCGCACTGCCGACCGTCACCGCTTTGTAGCCGGCTTCCCGGATGGCCTTGCTGAGCGTGCGAGCCAGCAGCTTTTCGTCCTCCACGATGAGTACCATCTTCGACACCTTCCACCCCCGAAGTACCTCCTGTTCAGACACAGAGCAAAGTCAATGCCAAACCACGAGTTACCAGTTTCGTGCCAAAGGACTGAATGGCTAACCTAATGAAAAATAACACCTTAACCCGCACGCCACAGAAGTAAAGCCGCAACCCGCCGGAATCCAGCCTAACCCCTGTCTCTGTAATGAAATAGGACAGAAATGTGCCAGTCATTGCCAACCACTTGCACAGCAACGACTTAACGAACTGTCAACAACTTAGACAAGTCCAATAAATTGACACCCATGCCGGGTTCTCACCGAGGCTCGTGGCGTAACCCCGCCGGGGTGCACAAAAATGCCCCGGAGCAGGAACTCCAGGGCCGACTGGTTTTCAGCGCCCGACGCCGGCGCACGCCGAGGGACGACCGCCCTATGCTCCGACTGATCGCCCCGGCGCGGCATCGGCCGCGGACTCGACATCTTCCGCCTCATGCTCGCCGAAGCGCTTGAGACGCTCGAAGAGACCCTGGCGCGAAATGCCCAGGAGTCGGGCCGCCTGGGACTTGTTGCCGCCGGTCAGGCGCAGAACACGCAGAATGTGCTGCTCTTCGACGAGCGCCAGCGACAGATCTCCCGGCAGAGCCCCTTCAGTGGTTTCCACGGGCTCCTCCGAACCCTCAAGTCCGGACTCGCCGGGCGCCTGCGGGGAGCGAGCTTCGACCCTGGTCAGCTCGGGGCGCAGGGTGACCCGCAGCTCCGGGGGCAGATGGCGGACCTGGAGGATGCGGTCGTTTTCGAGCAGGGCCACCCGCTCCAGCACGTTCTTCAGCTCGCGAACGTTGCCCGGCCACGGGTAGGCCACCAGCTGCCGGGCGGCTTCCGGCGCAATCTCCGCGAAGCTCTTCTTGAACTTCTGATTGAAGTGCGCCATGTAGTGCCGCGCGATCAGCAGCACGTCGCTCCCCCGCTCCCGCAGGGGCGGCAGATCGAGCGATACCACCTTCAGCCGGTAGTAGAGGTCTTCCCGGAAGTT
>JADLDQ010000241.1 GCA_020846575.1 Burkholderiales bacterium | reverse complement strand
TACTCGGCATGGCCACTGGAGCGGCGATCGCGTCGTCCAACACCGCTGCAGCGACCACAAGCGCGTACTCGTCGGGCTACGCCGCTGGCAGCGCCAATACCGCGAATACGACCAGCGCCTACAACGCTGGCGTCGCCACCGGCGCCGCGCTTGCGACGGGTGCCGCAGCTGGCGCAAAGGTCAACTACGTGATGGGCGTGAACTACGGGATCCTGCCGGCCGACGCGAAGATGATCAATACCAACGGTATCAACTACTATGTGAGCGGCAGCACCTGGTTTCAGCCGGCCTTCGGCCCGAACGGCGTGTACTACCGCGTGGTTCCGGTTCCGTGAGCTGGCAATTGACCGTACCAATCGGGAGCTTATCTTCGTGAGCTCGCGCTTTTCTGCCGCCATCGCGGCCGGCCTCGCGCTTGCGGCGCTGGGAGGCTGCGAGCAGAAGCCGCCCGAGCCCCCTGCGAAGAAGGCCGAGGCGCCGGACGCCGCCAAGAAGGCGGCGCAAGCGCCCGCGCCGGTGCCCGGCGCGGCGCCGCAGCCGAATCCCGAGCGCAACGCCTACTTCGGCGAAACGCACATCCACACCAGCTGGTCGGTGGACGCGTGGGTGATCGGCAACCGCCTGACCGGCCCCGCCGACGCGTACAAGTACGCGCAGGGCCAGCCCATCAAGCACCCGATGGGCTACGAGATCAAGATCGACACGCCGATGGACTTCATGGGCGTAACAGACCACTCGGAGTACGTCGGCGTAACCAAGCAGGCCAACACTCCCGGCTCCGCCGTGAGCAAGCTGCCCGAGGCGCAGCCGATGGTCATGAAGGACCCCAACAGCGCCGAAGAGCAGCAGAGGGTCTTCCTGTACCTGCTTTCGCTCACCTCGAAGCCGCCGATCAGGGCCTTCATGACCCCGCAGGTCGCAGGCACGGTCTGGAAGGAGAACGTGGACATCGCCAACGAGCACAACCGCCCCGGCAAGTTCACCGCGTTCTGTTCCTACGAGTACACCTCCCAGTACAACAACCGCAACCTGCACCGCAACATCTTCTTCCGCGATTGCGACAAGCTGCCGGAGATGCCGTTCACCATGCTCGACTCCTGGCACCCCGAGGATCTCTGGAGCTGGATGGACACGCAGCGCAAGGCGGGCAGCGAGCTGCTCGCCATCTCGCACAACGCCAACCTGAGCGACGGCTGGATGTATCCGATCGACCTCGACAGCAAGGGCCGGCCGATCGACGCCGCCTGGGCGGCCGCGCGCGACCGCAACGAGCGCCTGATCGAGATCAAGCAGATCAAGGGTCAGTCGGAGACGCATCCGCTGCTCTCGCCCAACGACGAATTCGCGAGCTACGAGCTTTTCAGCGGCCTGCTCGGGCTGCCGGAGGATAACGGCCGGGTCGATCACATCACCGGCAGCTTCGCCCGGCAAGCCCTGAAGGATGGGCTCGCCATGCAGGACGTGCGCGGCTACAACCCGTACAAGCTCGGCTTCGGCGCCGGATCCGACTCCCACAACACCGCCTCGCCCTACCGCCAGGACAATTTCTTCGGCGGCCACGGGGAGATCGACGGCTCGGTGGAACGGCGCATGGCCGGGGTAATGATCGGAAAAACGATCGACACCCGCCTGGAGAATCCCGCCGGGCTGACGGGTGTATGGGCCGAGGAGAACACGCGCGCGTCGATCTGGGACGCGATGTACCGCAAGGAGACTTTCGGCGTCAGCGGCCCGCATATCAGGCTGCGCTTTTTCGGCGGCTGGGGCTACGGCAAGGACCTCGTCAACGCCGGCGACTGGGTGAAGCAGTCCTACGCCGGCGGCGTGCCGATGGGCGCGGACCTGCCCGCGGCGCCCCCCGGCGGCAAGGGAATCGCGCCGAAGTTCGTGGTCTGGGCGGTGAAGGACCCGAGCTCGGCGAACCTGGACCGCATCCAGATCATCAAGGGCTGGACGCAGAACGGCCAGAGCTTCGAGAAGATCTACGACGTCGCCTGGGCGGGCAACCGCAAGCCCGACAAGTGGACCGGGCGCGTACCGGCGATCCAGAGCACGGTGGATCTGGAGAAGGCTACCTACGCCAACTCCGCCGGCTCGGCCGAACTCAAGGCGGTGTGGACCGACCCGGACTTCGACCCGAGCCTGCATGCCTTCTACTACGCGCGCGTGCTGGAGATCCCGACGCCGCGCTGGACGCTGATCCAGGCGGTCAAGGCCGGCCTGCCGCCGCCGGACGTCGTGCCGCTCACCGGGCAGGAGCGCGCCTGGGCTTCGCCCATCTGGTACACGCCATCGGCGCAGGCGCGCAAGAGCACGCCGGCGGGCATGACCGTGGCCGAGCTGAAGAAGAAAGGCGCCGTTGCTCTGAACGACGCGCAGCTCAAGGCGCTGATCGTGGGCAAGGCCTTCTGGGTGAAGAACAACGTGACCGGCGAGCAATTCAGCCAGAGCTTCACCGCGGAGGGCCACACGACCCTCTTTCACGCAGGTCGGTACGCCGCCATGCCGAGCGGCTATGGCAACGTGATGCGAACGGGGTACCAGGGAACGACCACTCCATACCGGATCGAGGGCGGCAAGCTCATCACCTACGTATCGCAGGATCCGTACTCGATCACCGTCTACAAGCTCGGCGCCAGCTACTACGGCGCGCGCAGCAACGAGTTCGGCCACGCCAACTACGAGATCGTCCCCACCCCGCTGATCGCGGGCAACCCGATCGCCGACATGACCAATCAGATCGCGACCGAGCTCGGCCTGACGGCGGAGCAGCGCCAGCAGTTCGCGCCGATCCTGAAGGAGGAGCTGGGCAAGCTGCAGGCGCTGCAGAAGGACGAATCGCTCGGCGCGCTAAAGAAGGCGGAGCAACTGCGCGAGATCGGCAAGAGTTTCGACGCGAGGATGGAGCCACTGCTGAACGCCGAACAGCAGAAGAGGTTCCAGGCATTCCGCGAGCAGATGCGACGGCAGATCCTGGAGCAGATCGCCACCAAGGCGCTTGATACGATCGAGACGAAGCTCAAGAAGAAGCTGTAGGCCGCAATGCATGGTGAAGGTGCGCCGGCAATGAAGCGCCTGCTCCGGGAGCCGCTGCTCCACTTCCTCCTGATCGGCGCCCTGCTGTTCGGCGCCTACCGCTTCCTGCAGGCGGGAAAGCCCGATTCGCCTTCTTCCCGGGAGATTCGCCTGACGGCCGGAGAGATCTCCCAGCTCGTGCAGCTGTTCCGGGTGCAATGGCGGCGCGAGCCGACCCCGCAGGAGCTGGGGCGCCTGGTCGAGAACAAGGTGCAAGCCGAGATCCTGTACCGCGAGGCGCTGGCGATGGGCCTGGACAGGGACGACGAGATGGTCAAGCGGCGCATGGCGCAGAAGATGCAGTTCCTCGCCGAGGACATCGCCGCCGCGCGCGAGCCCACGCCAGCCGAGTTGAAGTCCTGGCACGAGGCCAACCGCGCGGCGTTCGCCGAACCCGCGCGCATCAGCTTCCGCCACCTGTACTTCTCGCCCGACCGCCGCGGCAAGCGCGCGCGCGAGGACGCGGCGGCCGCGCTCGCCCGGCTCGCCGGCCAGCCGCAGGACGCGAAGATCGCGCGCGAGCTTGCCGACCGCTTCATGTTCCAGGAGGTCTACCGCGACCGCGCGCCGGAGTTCCTCGGCCGAGAATTCGGCCCGCAGTTCGCGAAGGCAGTGGCGAAGCTGCCCGGCGGCTCCTGGCAGGGGCCAGTTGAGTCCGGGTTCGGCTGGCACCTGGTGTTCGTCGACACGGCGATTCCCGGACGTCTGCCCGATTTCGAGGAGATCGAGACGGACGTGAAGCGCGGCTGGCTCGCCGAGCAGAAGGAGAAGGCCTGGCAAAAGACCTACCAGGACCTGCGCGCGAAGTACACCGTCCTCTTGCCTGCTCCACCGAAGTAGTTCAATTCCAGATGCGGCTGGCCCTGCTCCTTTTGCTTGCGCTCATCCTCCCGTCCGCGTGGGCGCACGAGGTGCGGCCCGCCTACCTCGAGCTGAAAGAGACCGCGCCGGGAAAGTTCAGCGTGCAATGGCGCACGCCGGTGCTGGCCGGCATGCGCCTGCCGGTCGCGCTCAAGCTCCCCGACGGCGTGCGCAACCTCGAGGAGCCCGGCGTCCACGAGCTGCCCGATTCGCTGCTCGAGCGCCGCTCGGTCGATGCCGGGTCGGCAGGCTTCGCAGGCAGGCGCATCGAGTTCCCCGGGCTGCAATTCACCATCACCGATGTCCTCGTGCGGGTCCAGCTGCTCGATGGCCGGAGCTGGTCGACGCTCGTCCGCCCGTCGCAGCCATGGCTCGAGATCGCCGCCTCGCCCTCCGGCTGGGAGGTGGCCGGCGCGTACCTTCGCCTCGGCGTGGAGCACATCCTGGGCGGCGTGGACCACCTTCTCTTCGTGCTCGCGCTGCTGTTGCTCGTGCAGGGATGGAAGCTTTTGGTGGGCACGATCACCGCATTCACCGTCGCGCACAGCATCACGCTTGCCGCGGCCACGCTCGGCTACGTCAGCGTTCCCGGGCCGCCGGTCGAAGCCTGCATCACGCTCAGCATCGTCTTCGTCGCCGCTGAAATCCTGCGGGCACGCCGAGGCGAGCCGGGCCTCGCGCAGCGTTCGCCCTGGTTGATCGCTTTCGTCTTCGGCCTGCTGCACGGCCTCGGCTTCGCCGGCGCGCTGCATGAAGTCGGCCTGCCGCAGAACGCGATCCCCCTCGCCCTCGCCTTCTTCAACGTCGGCGTCGAGCTGGGCCAGCTTGCCTTCATCGCCGTCGCGCTCGCCGCATTCGCCGGCGGGGCGTGGCTGCTGGGCCGCCTTCGCTGGTCGTGGCCGGCTGGGGTGGCGAGCCTCCCAGCCTATGCGATCGGCAGCATTGCGGCATTCTGGACGCTGCAGAGAATCGCGACCTTCTAGGCCGACGTGGCGAACACGAATATTCGTGCGTAGTGACTCCGCGGAGTTCGGCCGTGGCACGAAAGGGCAGGCAATGGCTGCTCGGCGCGGAACTGACGGGTGTCGCCGCGGTCGCGCTGCATCTCGCCTACCTTGGCGTCGCGGACAGCGCGAGCGGCGTGCTCCTGTGGCCGGCGGTTTTTCTGCATGTCGTGCTGACAGCACTATTGCTACGGTCT
>JADLDQ010000240.1 GCA_020846575.1 Burkholderiales bacterium | reverse complement strand
TGTTTGGTTCATCAATAGCAACAGTGAACGCTCTCGACGAGTTCTTCTTCCCGGCCGGCGGCGTATCGGCATTCAGTGTGCGGGGAATTGAAACGAGTGCGGGACTCGATCCCGACAACGTGACAGCGTTTATCACTGGGTTGACGTTTGTCGGCGCAGGGCAGTTTACCGGCACGATGACACCTATTACTGAGTTTGTCGCGGAAGCCGTGCCGCTTCCAGGAACAGTGGCCCTTTTCGGTCTTGGCCTCGCCGGCCTCGGCTGGAGCCGTCGCAGAGCGTAGCGGGATCAAATGACCAAGGCGAGGGGCCCCGAATCTAGGGGAAAGGGAGAGAGAAATGGAAAGCCGTTTTCGCAGGTTGGCGCGACGCTCGCCGTTGGCGTTCGCGCTGGCTGTGATGGGGCTCACGGGCGGCGCGTTCGCGGCGCCGATTTCCGGACAGGGCACGTGGGAAACGACGCTGCAGGCGCGTGACATCAACAACGACAGCGTGGTGGATGCCTACTACGACACGTCGCTGAATATCACGTGGCTGGCGAATTGGAACGCGAACGGACTCATGAATTGGAACGTCGCCACGGCATGGGCGGCTGCTCTGAATGTGCATGGAGTGACAGGCTGGCGGCTCCCGGCGGTCGGGCCGAGCGACGGGGCGTTCGATTACGCCTTCAGCAACAACGGCAGCACCGACCGCGGCTATGCGAAGACCGGCACCGGCTGGGGCGCAGCGTCCGAGTATGGGCACATGTATTACGTGACCCTGGGCAACAAGGGCGTTTGCACACCCAATGATGCGTTGCCGGGCTCGTGCGCGGGTCAATCGGGTTGGGGGCTCAGCAACTCGGCGCAGTTCAGCAACATGTTGCTCGGCGGCTACTGGTCCGGTACGGAGTACGCGGCGAATCCGAGCAACTCGTGGTTCTTCAACACCTACGACGGCGACCAGAACAACGTCGAAGAGAGCCGTGTGCTGTATGCGGTGGCTGTTGTTGGCGGGGTTCAATAATTTACCGCTAATCCGGCGCCCTCCCGCTCTCTGCGCCCCAGGCCACCATAGCCCAATTTGTCATAACGCGCGAAGTGCGCCTGTTGAGCAGCCCCGCACCGCTCGCCACGCGCCATCGGCGCCGCGGAGTGCGGGATTGATTTCCTTATCCGTTCACGTCGCCGGAGAGGAAAGACGTGTAACCCCTCTCCTCGCCGTAGGTCCGAACTTGGGGACGAACAAGCCCACCGCCTTCCTCGTCCACCGCTCGCATGGGGACGAAGGTAACCGGAACCTGATCCTACGTGATGCACCGGTCCAAGGGCGGATTGCTCTGCGCGATCTCGTTCCGTCGAGCCAACACCCAGCGTGCGGGGAGCTGCGTGACGTTTGCCTGATTCTCAGCTTCCATGCTTTCGCCAAAACTCCGCGGGAGTGACAATCGCCGGATACCGACCGGCAAGCGCCAGCAGATCCTTGTCGCCGGTGATCAGGTAGTCGGCTTTGGAGGCGAGGAGTGTGCCGAGGACAAGTAGGTCACTACGGTCACGAACGGATCCGGGCGCCACTGCGACCGGCTCAACCACGACTGCCAAGATTCCCAGGGCGTCGACCTCATCCTCGATTTCCTGCTGCGTCCACTTCAGGCGGTGGTTGACGCGCGACAAGGATTGCGAGAGTTCGCTCAAGATGTATCCGGAAAGCGCGACCACCAGCGAACCTTGGCGCCAAGCGCGGACGATTCGACCTGGAACGCCTCCCGGATAAGCGATACCGGACACGAGAACGTTCGTGTCCAGCACGACCCGCAGGGTGGGCAAGGCTCAGGCCTTCTTCTCTTTCTTGCGCTCGGCGTTCATTTCGGCACGCACCTCCTTCGTGACGCGCATGATCTCCGCCATGCCTTCTTCCTCTGGAACGTTGGCGTACGCCGCGGCTATTCGCGCCGAGAGTTCGTCGAATCGGTCCTGAATCTGGCGGATACGCTCGAAGAGCTGAGCGTCTATGAGGGCGGCAACGGGTTTGCCGTCCTTGGTGATGACGATGCTGTCGCGCCGGAGCTGGACCTGGTTGAGCATCTCGCCGAGGTTCTGGCGAAACGCGACTGCGGTGGTTTCGGTAATCATGGTGGGCTCACATCATGACGATTGATATGATCATTATGATCGTACTGGTTTAACTGTCAATCCGGGAGGCATGCCCAGGCAGTAAGCCGGGTATTCAGTTCCGTAATCAATGGGTTGAGCGTGTCCCCGAAGAGCGCATGTGCCCTTCCCAGGCTCCCCTGCTGTCCGAACCAGCGCTGTCGCAGTCGGCCGGCTCGATCGCCGGGCTGGTGGCGATGTGCTCGGCCATGCGGTCGAGCCACTCGCGCGGTTCTGAAGTGAATGCTTTTTCGGCATCCCGTTCCTCGAGCCAGGCCTCGTAACGACCGCGCAGTTCCTCGCGGCAGGGAACGAGCGTGAACGCCGGGATCAGCGCGTGCCGCACGAGGGTCACGAGATCGGGCGAGTTGCTGGCCGCCGCTGCCCTTCACCTGGTCCGCCTCCACCGCCTGGAACGCGCGCCACAGCTGCACCGGCGTGACCGCAAGCGGCGGGCGCGCGAGTGCGTCCCTCAGTTGCCGCCGATCCTTGAGGGCGATCCGGAGCGGGCGCGTGCCGGCGTAGAGCATCTGCAGCGCGGTGAGTTCATCCTTGTGCGCGGCGATCCAGGCGCGTAAGACTTCGACCTTGCTCCGCGCCTTCTCGACGGCCGTGGCGTCGAACCCGGCATAAAGCGCCTCGTCGATCGTGTGGCGGTCGATCGTCTGCTCGTTCTGCTGGCGAATTTCCAGGATGTGGCGGCGAAAGGCGGTCTTGAGGAACGGCGTCACGGCATCGTGCGCGAGTGCCTCGCTCGCCGTTCCAATCTGCACATCGCTGGGATTGTGCCAGCGGCGACCTGAAACTGCCTCTTCTTGGCCGGTATGAAACTGCCAGCCGACTTGCTGAAGATGTCCGGAATCTTCTTCAGAGCGATCTATACAACGCCTCGTGTCACTTTAGCCGTCTGAAAGATTTCGCTGGCGTCAGAGGCGGGTTTTGTGTATGGTTCCCCTCGCAATGGGGAACCGCGTGGATCCGATCCTTTTTCGCTACCGCGCCCGTGATCTGACTGCGGGAGACATTGCGCACATTCAGGAGGCGATTGCCTCGCATTATGAGCGTG
>JADLDQ010000405.1 GCA_020846575.1 Burkholderiales bacterium | reverse complement strand
GGGTCCCGGACCGGCGCCGCCGTCGATGAATGCCAGACGTCCGATGTGGCTCGCGAGGTCGCCGGCGGCGACATCGGTCGTAGCGTGGTCGTGGAGGCCGCGGCAGCGCATCCCGCAATGCCGGTGGGCGACCTTGTCCTTAGCGCTCGAAAGCCTGACGACCCGGGAGCGGGGCATGGTCATGCGAAATTGATCGAGACCGACGACCATGTGCAATCCGCTGTGCTCGACGCCGGTTACGGTCATGGGGGTGACCGAGCGGTCAGGATTCGGCTGCTCGTAGGTCCAGCCGATGTGGTTGGCGAGATCCGCCAGATGTACGCGTTGGGAAGGCTGAGTCATAGCTTGTCTCCGGTAAAGATAAACGGGAGGGTCCGCGCACCGCCAGTGCGGCAGGACCCCTTTCCGTTGCCTAGCGCAACGGTTCCATCGAACGCGGCTGGCGGCGATGCGCCGGCGCTTCCGGGCCTATCAGCGAATGCTGAATTCGGGTGGGCTGCCGGTGGCTCGGATGACCTGTTGGAAGTGGGTTTGAGGTTCCGCAGGGGTGGTCGGTCGATAGATGTCTCTGTGGTATCAGGAAGGTCTTATCCGACCTAACAAGATGTGTAAAAAGGCGCTGCTTTACATTTGGTAATAAATCGGATTGGTTTCAGCGGGCATGAAGTGCCTGTGGCTCCACCAGTCGGGTAGTGTGAGCATTTCTGGCGTGGGTATTAGCGGGGAGGGTAAAATTGAATTGGTGGCATTTTCGCGCTCCCCGAGCGCGTTCGTAGTTTCCCTACTGTCGGCACGTCGTGAAGTTCGCGCTATCGGCGCGGCGGCGCGGGTTTGTCGCAACTATTCCTAATACTATCTAATATCGTGAAAATCGGAAAAAGCATACGTATCAGGACGGGGCAGCATGCTGGATGCAGGGTTTCCGGTCCGATGAGCGATGAATTCGGCTCGGTGGCCGGTAGCAGCGTTGGTGCCGGACGTGGTGATGCATAGCCACTGGCATTGGCAGGCTGCTCGCGCAGCCGGTTGGTGTCAGGGCTGGCAATGGATTTAGCGGGCGATGGCGGAGTGTCGGACGGGCGGGCAGAGAGCGCAGGCGGTGAGGAGCCGGTGCGTCAGCTGTCCCGGTGAACGACGCCGGTTCCAGCGATAGCAAAACTCATCGAGGTAGCGCTGGAGATGAGTCTTGCAGAACTGGTGAAACGTGCGGAGCAGGAAGCGCTTGGCGTGGGTAATCGCAAGGGACATGCAGGGTAGCTCCGCGTCCTGCATGTGGTTGGGAATATGGCCCATCTTGATGCTGTGACCGAAAGTCATGACGACGTCATGGGCTTGCCAGCCGTCAGTTCGGAACATTTGCCCGCCTGGCTCGGATTCGACTTTTGCCTCGATGATTGGCTTTAGCGTGTCCCAGGTGGCGTTGTCGATGACCCGCATGACGAGGTGACCAGCCTGCGAGCCCTCGGACTCAACCATGACCAGTACCTGCCTCTTTTTCTCGGACGGGCGTTTTGGTCCTTTTCGAGTGCGACTGTTTCTTGACCGACCTCCGAAGAACGCCTCGTCGAGTTCGATATAACCAGCCAGAGTGAGGTTTTCCTCCCGGGTTGCCATGGCGACTCGCAACTTGTGAACGATGAACCAGGTGGTGGCATAATGCATGCCGAGCTGCCTTGACAGCCTCAGCGTCGAAGCGCCGCCCTTGTCGTTAGCCAGCAAATAGATCAACAGAAACCACTGCTTGAGCTGAACATGACTGCCGTGAAAGATGGTTCCGGAAGTGATCGACGTGTGCCTCCTGCAAGAGCCACACTGCATTGTCCGCCGCTGCGAGAGCCGGTATCCGCCACTGTGCCCACAACGCGGGCACACAAACCCCCGGGGCCAGCGCGCCTGGAAAACAGCTTGCAGACAGGACTCCTCGGAATCAAACCGCCGTTGAAATTCCGGTAGAGAGAGCTCGATGTACGGCATGTGATTGCTCCATTTTTGGGTGGAATAGCTATAACATATAGTTACCCACCAGACCTAAAAAGATAACGGAGCCGTGAGGGTTTTTACCTCGGCTGCGTCACCTTGATAGGTAAGCGGAAAAAGATAAAGCGAGCGAGAAGCAGATGCTGCTGCTCGCCTTATCTCCAGCGGGCTGCGAAGGTTGCGGCCCGCTGACGTTTATGCCCGGCGCGGCTTCTTGCGGAAGCGCAGCCCGGTGACGCCCCACCTGCCGGAGGTGAATTGCGGGTTGCGCAGGCGCGACTTCGGCGACAGCGTGATCACGTCGCAGTTGTTGGGGTTCTCCAGGCTCTCGAACTGCTCGACGGTCAGGTGCATGAAGCGCATGACGAACGCCCTGAGCATGAGTCCGTGGCTGACGATCAACACACGGCGGGTGCCCTTGCGCTCCACCTGCCGCATCATGCTCTCCAGGAAGGTGGAGATGCGGTCGTAGCAATCTGCCGGGGACTCGCCGCCATCGTAGCGGTAGTAGAACCAGCCGTGGGTAAGGCGCATGGGGATCTGAGCGTCGAGTTCCTGATAGCCGAGGTCGACCTCGCGCAAGCGCGGGTCCTCGTAAATCCGGACGGACATGTCGCCTTCCACGCTGGCGCCTTCGAGGATCCCCGTGAGGGTCTCGCGGGTGCGCGTGTAGGGCGAGCAGTACACGAGCGCCTCATCGATGAAGCGCTTGCCGATCCTCCTGCCGGCGCTGTGTGCCTGCCTGCGACCCCTTGGGGTGAGGCGGATGCGGTGGTCGCCGACATCGAGAGGGTCGGTTTGCTTGGTGTTGCTCTCTGACTCGCCGTGGCGAACTAGCTTGATGATGAGCGTGTCGGACATGGTGATGTTTCCTCGCTGGCTGAAGTGGAGCGGGGAGGCGCGTGTTCAAGACACGTCCTCCCCGCCCCGAAGGGAACAAACGGTGGTTTAGAACCGCGTCCGTTCAGCCTGCAAGTCGCGGACGAACCGGTGTTCGTCCGCGTCACCGGCTTAGTTGATGCGGAACTTGATGCGGTAGCTCACGTCGGCCGAGCCGCCGGCGGGGACGGTCACCTCGAAGGTGCCGCTGCCGGGGGCGGTCGCCGCGAACTCCTGCGACTTCTTCAAGAACTCGGCGTCGTTGGGAATGTACTCGGTGACGAGCACGACCACGTTCTTGTCCTTGTAGTTGTACAGGGTGGTCTGCCGCTCCTCCTCGCGGAAGCGCGGCGCCTCGGGCTTCTCGACCTCGACGGCGTGCTGGGCGATCTGCCCGCGACGCCGCGACTCGTGGCCGGGAGTGCCGACGCCGGG
>JADLDQ010000239.1 GCA_020846575.1 Burkholderiales bacterium | reverse complement strand
GGGAACGGCTCGCCAAGCGCTACGCTGCGCCCCGGGCAGGGTTTGCCCGCAAGTTCACCGCGCTCGATGTGGCGCTGCTGGCTGAGACCGATACGCTGCACGGCACGCTCTCAGGACCTGCGACCCGCTGCCTGATGCAACGCGCCCTGGCGGTGTTTGGGGATACCCGCTATGAGCGCCTGGCCACGATCTCGGTGGCGCATCTGTACAACCTGCGTCTTGCCCGTGGCTACCAGGTGCGCCGCCGGCACTGGAGCAAGACCAAGGGCTACAGCGTGCCCATCGCCCGGCGCCGTGCACCCGCCCCCGAGGGACGTCCGGGCTTCATCCGCATCGACTCGGTTCACCAGGGCGATCTGGACGGCTTCAAGGGGCTCTATCACATCAATGCCGTGGACTGCGTCACCCAGTGGGAACTCGTCGCCACCTGCGAGCGCTTGAGCGAGGCGTGCCTGCTGCCAGTCATCGAGGCCGTGCTCGCGAGCTTCCCGTTCCGCATCCTCGGCTTTCATGCCGATAACGGCTCGGAATATATCAACCACACCGTGGCCAAGCTGCTGGAGAAGCTGCGGGTGGAGTTCACCAAATCGCGCCCGCGCCACAGCAACGACAACGGCTTGGTGGAAAGCAAAAACGGGGCGATCGTGCGCAAGCACCTCGGCTACAGCCACCTCCCGCAGCGCTTCGCCGAGGAGGTGAATGCCTTCTGTCGCGAGTTCCTCAATCCCTACGCGAATTTCCATCGCCCCTGCTTCTTCGCCGAGTCGGTCGTCGACGCGAAGGGCAAGGTCCGTAAACGCTATCGCCTCCAAGACATGATGACGCCCTACGAGAGGCTGCGCTCCTTACCCAACGCCGCCAGCTTCCTCAAACCCGGCCTCACCTTCGAGCAGCTCGATCCGCTCGCCACCGCCCTGAGCGACACCGAGGCGGCCGCCAAGCTCAACGAGGCACGAACCAAGCTCTTCCAATCCATCCAGCATCGATCCAAGCATGTCGCCTGACTTCGACTTCACTCGACCCGGCGCGGGACTTACCCACCCCTTGCCCACCGTGCCGCCAGCGTTCCAAGGCGCGCGGCCCCGTGGACAAGGCGTGGTTAAGTCCCGCCCGTTCAGACTCAAACCTCAATTGGAATTGACTATAATCACTGTACTGATTTGTGATAGGTGTCCAGCTGCCCGAGCGGCACTTCGTACGTGCCGAAGGCGACCTCGTCCGCGCCGGCCGGTGCGTCCGCCTGACCGTCCGCGCCAGCGGGCCCCGGCGTCCGCTTGCACGCGGCCAGGCCCATCGACAGCCCGGCGCCGGCGAGACCGAGCACGGCAGTGGAGTTGAGAAACTTGCGGCGGTCGGGATCCGATAGTGCCGTCAGCTCAGGATTGATCTCTTGGCTCCTCATCGCAACGTCCTCCTGCTGCAGAAAGCGAATCGAGGGACCGGTGGGTCGGGACCCGGCAGTTTCCACGAAACGCCCGAGGTCCGTTGATCCGATCGCGGCCATGACGGCGGCACCGGGTTTAGGTCAGTCTCACCCTCGATGACGTCGGGGCTTTTGCGTAGGTCGGCAGGCAGAATCCTGCAGGGGCTGTCCGGCTGCGCCGCGGGCCGGCGCCGGACAGCTGACGGCCACGAGGGCGCGACTGACGGAGCCGGTCGCGCGCACCGATGAGACGGCGATCGCGAAACCCGTCCTGGCGAGCGGCAACACGAGGAACGGCCAGCGCGCAGCCGCACTCATCAGCGATGCGCCTGCGCCAGGCCTGCCCCCCGCATGCCGAAATCCGCAGCCTTCAGGGTGGGGAGTGTCCCTGAACGCTTCGGCTCGGTGCTCGACGTACACGGGCACGTGCACCGTGGCACTGCCGACAGCGCCCACTGTCAGGTGGAGGGTGTACCGCGCTTCCACCCGGCAGCATTCAGCGCCGCCGGAGTCCGCCGCGGTCGAGGCCACACCAACGATGAGCCTCGATCAATCGGCGGCCTACGGGCTGGCCGCATCGTCCTCCGATGGACGTTTGCCGTCGCGTGTGAGGCTGCGATTGGAGCTTCGGGTCTCCTGCATCCCATCAGATCCGCGCGTGCTCCATGCGGCCGATGATCTCGTCTTGTACCGTACGGCTGAGTTGCACGAAGTAGGCGCTGTAGCCCGCCATCCGCACGACCAGGTCGCGATACTGCTCAGGATTGGCCTGAGCCGCCAGTAGTGTTTCGCGCGTCACGACGTTGAACTGGATGTGCTTGCCGCCCAAGCTGAAATAGGTGCGGATCAGCATCGACAGCTTGCGCAGATCGCCTTGGCTCTTCATCGCCGAGGGATGGAACTTCATGTTCATCAGTGTCGCCTGGTAGGGCTCCTGCTCGATGGATGCGGCGCTGCGGATGACGGCCGTGGGTCCGTGGGTGTCGCGGCCCCGCATCGGCGAGACCGGTCCATCGGCCAGGCATTCGCCTGCGCGGCGCCCGTCTGGCGTAGCACCCGTGAGCGCGCCGCCCGGCGCATGCGAGGTGATCGAGATCGCCGTCGGCTTGTGCGTGCCGCCGAGCCAGGTGGGGAAATTTACCGTAGTCTCGGCCCAGAACCGGTACAGCTCCGCTGCGATGCCATCGACGTAGGCATCGCCGTTACCGTACTTCGGGGCCGCTAGGCACAGCCGGCGGATGCGATCGTGCCCGGGCCCCTGCCAGTCCGCGGCCAGCGCCGCACACAGCTCTGCCATCGAGACCGACTTCTCCTCATACACGAGCCTCTTCACCGCCGCGAGCGAATCAGCCACGTTGATCATGCCGACCGGGTTCATCACCGCCCCGTTCTCGAATGGCATCGTCCGCTGCAGCAGATCCTTGCCGACGCGCAGCGCATCGTGCATCAGCGAGGAGCGCACCGGGTCGGGGAACAGCTCGCT
>JADLDQ010000238.1 GCA_020846575.1 Burkholderiales bacterium | reverse complement strand
TCCTGCGCGTCGAAATGTCCTCGGGCGTCTCGGCCAACCCTTACCTGCAGTTCTACACGGTGGCGAAGGCGAGCGGCGTGATCGAGTTCTCCTGGGTGGACGACGCCGGCGTGCGCGAGTCGGCCGCGCAGCGCCTCGACGTGATCGGATGAGCGCGCCAGCGCCCGCGTACCGGCTCGTCGCGGCGTTCCTGATCCTGAATCTCACGGCGTCCCTGGTTGTCGCGGCCGGTCACGCGGCAGCCCAGGAACGGGCGATTTCTCTCCAGCGGCTGAAGTCGGGCTTCGAATTTCTCGGTCCCGACCTGAAGGCGATGCAGGAGGACGACTTCGCCAACCCCGGCATGCTCTGGGTCGAGCGTGGCGAGAAGCTGTGGAACACGCCGGCCGGCACCGAGGGAAAATCGTGCGCGAGCTGTCACGGCGACGCGCGCGCGAGCATGAAGGGGGTGGCCGCGCGCTATCCCGCCGTGGATGCGGCGTCGGGGCGACTCCAGACGCTGGAAGCGCGCATCAATCACAGCCGCACCGAACGCCAGCGCGCCGCGCCTTGGCGCTACGACTCCGAGGAGCTGCTTTCGATCAGCGCATGGATCGCGCACCAATCCCGCGGCGTTCCCATCCGTGTGTCCATCGACGGTCCCGCGCGCGCGCGGTTCGCGGCGGGCCGTGACTTCTACTACCGGCGCTCGGGGCAATTGAACCTCTCCTGCGCGCACTGCCACGAACTGCACTGGGGAAAGACGCTGCTCGCCGAGCGCATCAGCCAGGGCCATCCCAACGCGTTTCCGGCGTACCGCCTGGAATGGCAGGCGCTGGGATCGCTCGAGCGCCGGCTGCGGGCGTGCCTGTCGGGCGTGCGCGCGCAGATGCTGCCCTATGGATCGCCTTTGTACGCGGATCTCGCGCTGTTCCTCGCCTGGCGCGCTCAGGGGCTGCCGCTGGAGGCGCCGGGCGTGCGGCGTTAGTCCGGCCCGGATGCTCGCATGCGCTCGACGCTGCGCCAGGGAACGAACGCCCGAACATGGCGAGCGCCTGGCCGCGCGCGCACGCCAGCGGGGCTTGATGTAGATCAATCCCGCCGCGCGAGCCGAATGCGATAAGACCTGCTCGCCCGTTGTGTGCAAGCGCGGCGCGACGCAGATGCAGTTGCGGTAATCGCCGCGGGAGGTTGATCATGACCGGACCGGCATTCGTCGTCACCGTGTGTGCGCTGGCGCTCTTGCCCGCGGCGTCCTGTGCCCAGGAGCGCCTGCGCCAGGCGACCATCGTCGTCGGCTCGCCGGCGGGCGGCGCCACCGACAAGCTCGCGCGCCTGTATGCCGAGGGACTTCGCCAGACCTTCGCGAATACCGTCGTCGTCGAGAACCGGCCCGGCGCGACCGGCATCATCGCCTACGAGTACGTCAAGAACAGCGGGCAGAAGGACGGCAGCCTCACTTTCCTCTCGCCGACGTACCCGATGGCGATCTCGCCGCACGTGACCAAGCTGCCGTACGACACGCTGCGCGACTTCACGCCGGTCGCCATCGGCGCACGCTCGGCCATGACGTACGCGGTCGGGCCCGCGGTGCCGGCCGCGGTGACGACCATGGCGGAGTACCTGCAGTGGTGCCGGGACAACCCCAAGCTGGCGCTCTATGCCGCGCAGACGGGTTCGAGCCAGCACCTGCTGGGCGCGATCCTCGCGCTCAGCTCCAAGGTTCCCCTGGCGAACGTTTCCTACAAGGGCGACGCGCCCGCGGTCCAGGACATGCTGGGCGGTCACGTGCCGGCCGTGGTCCTGCCGATCGCCAGCGCTCTTCAACTGTACCGGGCCGGGCGCATCCGGGTGCTCGCGATCGGAACGCGCGCCACGTCGCGCTACCTGCCCGAGGTGCCGACCTTCCAGGAACTGGGCTTCAAGGACATCGTGTTCCAGGACTGGCGGGGCTTCTTCGCGCCGGCCGGCGCCGATGCGGCGGCGGTGCGGGCGATGAACGACGCGATCGCCGAAGTCGCGCGCTCCGAGCAGGGACAGAAGACGCTCGCGGGCCTGGGGCTCACGCCCGAGATCGTGAGCCCGGAGGTATTCGCAGAGACGCTGAAGGCGGACTACCAGCGCTACGGCGGGTTGATCGAGCGCACGCGATTCAAGGAGGCGTTCGACAGGGCGCGCGGCGGCTGAGCGCGCCAGGCCGCCGAATCGATTCCGGCTTGCGTCCCTGCCATTCCAGGTCATGAGCATCGTCACGCCGCGGCTGATCCAGTTCGTGCAGGAAACGGGGTTCGATTCGCTCCCCCCGGAGATGGTCCGCGTCACCAAGCGCGGCCTGGTGGACGCGATCGCCTGCGCGCTCGCGGGGACACGCACCGACCGGGGCAAGATCGCGGTGCGCATGGCCAGAAGGCTCGGCGGTCAGCCGGAAGCCACGGTGATCGGCGCCGGCGACAGGGTGTCCTGCGTCAACGCCGCGTTCGCCAACGGTGAACTCGTCAATGCGCTGGATTTCGACGCGACGCCGCACTTGCCGCCGAACGTGATTCCGCCGCTGGTGGCGATTGCGCAAGCGAAGCGATCCACCGGTCGCGAGCTGATCGCCTGCATCACGGTCGCGCACGAACTCGCCTGGCGCCTGTACACGGCGATGTCCGCGTATACCTCGACCTACATCGAGAAGGCGACCTCGCCCGATGTATTCGGCAACGGCAACG
>JADLDQ010000237.1 GCA_020846575.1 Burkholderiales bacterium | reverse complement strand
GGCGCGCGACGATGCCGAAGCGATCGCGCAGCGGGTTGGTCAGCATGCCCGCGCGGGTGGTCGCGCCGATCAGCGTGAACGGCGGCAGGTCGAGCTTCAACGAGCGCGCCGCCGGTCCCTCGCCGATCATGATGTCGATCTGGTAGTCCTCGAGCGCCGGGTAGAGGATCTCCTCCACCACCGCCGAGAGCCGGTGCACCTCGTCGATGAACAGGACATCGTTCGGCTCCAGGTTGGTGAGGATCGCGGCCAGATCGCCCGGGCGCTCCAGCACCGGCCCCGAGGTCTGCCGCAGGCTCACGCCCATTTCGCGCGCGACGATGTGCGCGAGCGTGGTCTTGCCGAGCCCCGGCGGACCGAACAGCAGCACGTGGTCCAGCGCCTCGCGCCGGGCGCGCGCGGCCTCGACGAAGATCGCGAGCTGCTCGCGGATGCGCTCCTGGCCGATGTACTCGGCGAGGGAACGCGGCCGCAGCGCGCGGTCGACCGCCTCTTCCTGCGCCGAGGCGCTCGCCGGGGAGATCAGGCGCTCGGTTTCGATGGCCATGGCGCGAGGATATCAGGCGCGGGCGAGGAGCTTCAGCGCCTGCCGGATGCCGTCGGCGACGGACAGGCCCTCGGGCAGGCTCCTCACGGCGGCGGCGGCCTCCTTGTCGCTGTAGCCCAGCGCGAGCAGGGCGTGCATCACGTCGCCCGCAGACCGGGACTGGCCGCGTGGCGCGGCCTCCGGCGCCAGCTCCGCGGCGATGCGTCCCTTGAGCTCCAGCAGCAGCCGCTCGGCGGTCTTCCTGCCGATCCCCGGCACCTTCACCAGGCGCGCGCTCTCCTGCAGGGTGACCGCCTCGACGAGGTCCACCACCGACATTCCCGAGAGCACCGCCAGCGCCGTGCGCGCGCCCACGCCGCTCACCCGAAGCAATTCGCGGAACGCGCGGCGCTCGGCCTCGCTCGCGAATCCGTACAGCAGGTGCGCGTCCTCGCGCACCACCAGGTGGGTGAGCAGGCTCACCCGCTCGCCGGTCGCCGGCAGGCCGTAGAGCGTGCTCATCGGCACTTCCAGCTCGTAGCCCACGCCCTGGACCTCGACCAGGACCTGCGGCGGGTTCTTTTCCAACAGTGTGCCGGAGAGGCGGCCGATCATGTGGGAGTGGATGCGTGTTGCGCCAGGCGCCGGGGAAAGGGCGCCGGCCCCCTGCCGCTCCCCGCCTCGGCCCGGCGCCGGTACATCGCTTCGTGGCTCGCTTGCGCGTGCAACAGGCGTGCGGGGACCCGGCGGGTCATACGAGCCGCCCCCTGCGCACCCGGTAGCCGCGGGTCGAGAGCCGCCCCAGGCCCAGCCCCCCGTGCGCGTGGCAGATGGCGCAGGCGAGCGCATCGGCGGCATCCGCGCCCGGCGCGGCCGGCAGCGCGAGCAGGCGCCTCACCATCTCCTGGACCTGCGTCTTGTCCGCATGGCCGTTGCCCACCACCGCCTGCTTCACCTGCAGCGCGGTGTACTCGGAGACCGGGAGGCCGGCGTCGATGACGGCGCACAGTGCGGTGCCGCGCGCCTGGCCGAGCAGCAGCGTCGACTGGGGATTGGCGTTGACGAAGACCTTCTCCACCGCGACCTGCTGCGGGCGGCTCTGCGCGATCACTGCGCGCAGCCCCTCCAGGATGGAGCGCAGGCGCTCTGCGACCTCGCCCAGAGGCGTGCGTATGCGGCCGCTGGTGACGTAGGCGATGCGCTGCCCGGATTTCTCGATGACCCCGAACCCGGTGCTGCGCAGGCCCGGATCCACCCCCAGTATGCGCAGCGGCGCCGCGCTCATCCCGTCCCGGCCAGCCCCACGACGCTAGCCCTCCGCCGTATCGAGAACCGCGGTGGTGTAGACCGCCTGGACATCGTCCAGGGACTCGAGCGCGTCCAGCAGCCTTTGCATCTTCGCGGCGTCCTCGCCGGTGAGGACGTTCTCGCTCACCGCCTTCATGGTGATCTCCGACAGCTCGGGCTTGAGGCCGGCCCTGCCCAGAGCGTCGCGCAGCGACGGGTAGTCGCCCGGAGCGCAGATCGCCTCGATCGACCCGTCCTCGTTGCTGAGGACGTCCTCCGCGCCCGCGTCGAGCGCGGCCTCCATCACCTTTTCCTCACTGGTACCCGGGGCGAACACGAACTGCCCGCAGTGCTTGAAGAGGTAGGCCACCGAGCCGTCGGTGCCGAGGTTGCCTCCGTTCTTGGAGAAGGCATGCCTCACGTCCGCCACCGTGCGGGTGCGGTTGTCGGTGAGGCAATCCACCATGACGGCGGCGCCGGCGGCGCCGTAGCCCTCGTAGCGGATCTCCTCGTAGCTGACGCCTTCGAGGTCGCCCGAGCCGCGCTTGACGGCGCGCTCGACGTTGTCCTTGGGCATGTTGGACTCGGCCGCCTTGTCCATCGCCAGCCGCAGCCGCGGGTTCATCGCCGGGTCGGCGCCCCCGAGGCGGGCGGCGACCGTGATCTCCTTGATCAGCCGGGTGAAGACCTTGCCCTTCTTCGCATCCGCCGCCGCCTTCTTGTGGCGGATGTTGGCCCATTTCGAGTGACCTGCCATGACGCTTGAGCGTGAATCGCGAAATGTGCAATCTTATCACCATGCCGTCCCGCTTCTTCCGGCAGCGCAGCACCGTTCGACGAGTCGGCGCCGTCCGGGTCTCGCGCCGTGCGCCGCCGCTTCCATGCAGCGCCTGATCGAGCGGCTCGCCTCGTTGCTTCGCGGCGCCGGCGCGAGGGCCGCGGGCGCGCGCGCCGAAGCCGAGCGCGGCGTCGCGCTCGCATGGCACGCGGGAGACTTGCAGCGCGCGATCGCGCTCGGCGCGCGCGCGCTTGCCCGCTGGCCGGAATCGGCCGACCTGCACTTCATGAGCGGCGCCTGCCTGCTGGAGGCCGGCCGGCCCGACGAAGCGCTTGCCGCGCTTCGCGAGGCCCGGCGGCTGGCGCGCGCTTACCCGCTCGAGCTGCTGTGCGAACTGCACCTCGCGCTCGCCCTGGTTCGCGCCGGCAGGGAACGCTACGAACTGCAGCCCGTCGATACGACACGAACCGGCGCGCTGACCTCGATCGTGATCTGCAGCGCCGAGGACGCGAGATTCGAGCGCGCCGCGGTGGACTTCCGGGCGCACTTCGCCGCCGTGCCGCACGAGATCGTGCGCATAGCGGATGCCCGCTCGCTCGCGGAGGGCTACAACCGCGGCATGCGCCGCGCGCGCGGCGAGCGGCTGGTGTTCACGCACGACGACGCGCGCATCGTCACGCCGGACTTCGCGCAGCGGCTCGACCGCCACTTCGCCGAGGCCGACCTGATCGGCATCGCGGGCACCCGCCGGCTGTCGGGCGCCGCCTG
>JADLDQ010000236.1 GCA_020846575.1 Burkholderiales bacterium | reverse complement strand
CAGCAGCACCTCGTACACGACGGTGGGGGCGGTGGTCACCAGTTCCATCCCGTACTCGCGTTCCAGGCGCTCCTGCACGATGTCCATGTGCAGCAGCCCGAGAAAGCCGCAGCGGAATCCGAATCCGAGCGCCTGGGACACCTCGGGCTCGAACTGCAGCGAGGCGTCGTTCAGCTTCAGCTTGGTGAGCGCTTCGCGCAGCGCCTCGTACTGGTTGGACTCCACCGGGTACAGGCCCGCGAACACCTGCGGCTTCACCTCCTTGAAGCCGGGCAGCGGCGCGCTCGCCGGCTGCCCGATGCCCGTGACGGTGTCGCCCACCTTGGCCTCGTGCAGTTCCTTCACCCCGGCCACCAGGAAGCCGACCTCGCCGGCGCACAGCGCCTCCCGGCTGCGCGCCTTGGGCGTGAACACGCCGAGCTGCTCGCACTCGTGCTGCGCCCCGGTCGCCATCAGCAGGATCCGGTCGCGCACGCGCAGCGTGCCCTGCACCACGCGCACCAGCATCACCACGCCGACGTAGTTGTCGAACCAGGAATCGATCACCAGCGCCTTGAGCGCTCCTTCGTCGCCGCCGCGCGGCGGCGGTACGCGGTGCACCACCGCCTCGAGGACCTCATCGATGCCTTCGCCGGTCTTGGCGCTGCAGCGCACCGCGTCGCGCGCCGGGATGCCGATCATGTCCTCGATCTCGGCGATCACCTGCTCGGGGCTCGCCGAGGGCAGGTCCAGCTTGTTCAGCACCGGCACCACCTCCACGCCCAGTTCGATGGCCGCATAGCAGTTGGCCACCGTCTGCGCCTCGACGCCCTGCGAGGCATCCACCACCAGCAGGGCGCCCTCGCAAGCCGACAGCGAGCGGCGCACCTCGTAGGAGAAGTCGACGTGCCCCGGGGTGTCGATGAGGTTGAGGTTGTAGGTCCGGCCGTCGCGCGCGCGGTACTCCAGCGCGGCGGTCTGCGCCTTGATGGTGATGCCGCGCTCGCGTTCCAGGTCCATGGAGTCCAGGACCTGCTCGCCCATCTCGCGCTCGGACAGCCCGCCGCAGCGCTGGATGATGCGGTCGGCCAGCGTGGACTTGCCGTGATCGATGTGCGCGATGATCGAGAAGTTGCGGATGTTCCGCATAAAAAAAAACGGTGCCGCGCGGGCACCCTTTGCTATCTCGGACTCATGCCTGGGAATCTGCTTGAACCGCGGCAATTCTAGCCGATACCGGCCAGATAGGCGCGCACGATCGCCGCGTCCAGCCGGTGGCGGGCGATTTCCCTGTCGCCGTGCGCGAGGACCGGCACGTCGCGGCCGAACCGCGCCTGGAGCGCCGGGTCGTCGTCGATGTCGAGCACAGCGAGTTCGAACCGCTCCAGGCGGCCAAGCGCCTCGAGCGCTTCGCGCATCTCGTGGCACAGATGGCAGCAGCCGCGGCTGTACAGCGTCAGCCGCGGCGGGCACGCGCCGGGGGCATCCTCGCCCGCCGCGGACCGGCGGCGCGGCGCCGCTGCGCGGCGGTCCGGGTTCACCCGCGCGGCGCCTCGCCGCGGACGGTGACGAACAGGTTGGACTCGCCGCGGCGGATCTGAAGCGTGATGGTGGTGTCGCGGTCGAGCTGCGAGAGCAGCTTGTTGAACTGCTCGGCGCTTCTCAGCTCCGTGGTCTGGCCCCGGCTGGAAACGGCCAGGATCACGTCGCCGCGCCGCAGGTCGGCGCGCACGTTCTGCCTCACGTCGTCGATGACGACGCCGCCCTCCAGCTTCAGTTCGCGCCGCTGCTGGGCGGATAGATCGCTCACCACCAGCCCGAGCCGGTTGGCGGCCTGCGCGGGGGCGCTGCCGCGCCCCGGTACCCGGCTCGTTGCGACCCGGTCTTCCGGCAGTTCCCCGACCTCGACCGTGATGCTGCGCGTGCCGCCGCTTCGCCACAGTTCCATGCTGGCGCGCGAACCGGGCATGGTGCCGCCCACCATTCGCGGCAGGTCGCTGGAACTCTCGACCACCTTGCCGTCGAAGCGGGTGATGATGTCCCCGACCCGAACGCCCGCCTTCTCCGCCGGGCCGCCTTTCTCCACCGCGTTGACCAGTGCGCCCGCGGGCTTTCCCAGCCCGAAGGACTCGGCGAGTTCCCGCGACACCTCCTGTATGACCACCCCGATGCGCCCGCGCTGGACGCGCCCGGACACCCGGAGCTGGCTCTGCACGCTCATCGCCACGTCGATCGGGATCGCGAACGACAGCCCCATGAACCCGCCGGTGCGGCTGTAGATCTGCGAGTTGATCCCGACCACCTCACCGCGCATGTTGAACAGCGGTCCGCCGGAATTTCCGGGATTGATGGCCACGTCGGTCTGGATGAAGGGAACGAAATTCTCCTGCGGCAGGCTGCGGCCCTTGGCCGAGACGATGCCGGCGGTTACGGTGTTGTCGAAGCCGAACGGCGAACCGATCGCGAGCACCCATTCGCCGACCTTCAGTTTCGAGGGATCACCGAAGCGCACCGCCTGCAGGCCGCCTGCCTCGATCTTGAGCAGCGCGAGGTCGGTGCGCGTGTCCGCGCCGATGACGCGCGCCTTGAACTCGCGCTTGTCGTTGAGCTTGACCCTGATCTCGTCGGCGTTGTTCACCACGTGCGCGTTGGTGAGCACGTAGCCGTCGCTGCTGATCACGAATCCCGAGCCCAGGGAGCGGCTCTCCAGGTCGCGCGGCGGCTGCCCCTGCCCGGGAGAGGGGGGCTGCGGAATGAAGCGGCGGAAGAATTCGTAGAAGGGGTCGTTCTCGCCCAGGCCCGGCGCCTGCGGTCCGGCGCCCGCGCGCCGCTCGCTGATGGTGCTGATGTTGACCACCGAGGCGCCCTGCATTTCCACCAGATCCGTGAAGTCCGGCAGCGCGCGCACCTGCGGCAGGGCCGGCGCCGGCAGCAGCGCCGCGACGACGGCCGCCGCAGCGACTTGGGACTTGAGGTAGGTGAACATCGTGAGCCCCCCGAGTTCGGTGTTCCGCGCGCTCACCCCGGTACGGGATGCTGCGGCGCGCGGGGTTCCGGGTTCCACCCGCGGCACGGATGGATGCCGCCTGCGGTACGGATTCTAGTTCGGCCTGCGGAACTCTACCGCGTTCGCGATCGCGCGTACGCCCTGGAGCGGCGCCTCGCCCACCGCGGTGACGCGGTGGGCGCCGAGCTGGCGCGCGTAGACGCTGATCGCCCCATAGCGCGTGAGCACCGGCAGCGAGCGCAGCACCCTGGACTTGGCCGGCTCGATGAACACCGACATCGCCGCGAGCCCGTCCGAGAGTACGATGTGACCGACGCCGGGAATGCCTCCCAGCGTGCGGGTCATCTCCGCGATCTTGCGGTAACCCGATACCCCCTCGCGGATCTGCCAGCCCTCCCGCGACAGGTCGCGCTCGATCACCTGCGCGTCCTCGACCCGCCAGGACTTGCCCGCGGACTCGAACCTGGAGCGCAGCAGCTCCGGCGCGAAGGTTCCGCCAAGCTGGATTTGCGTGAAGGCGAATTGCTCGACCACGGCGCCGTTCTCGTCGAAGGTCTTCGCCTTGAGCAGCATGCCGGTTTGCGCTTCCACCCACAGCTTCTGGCCGTAGCGCATTCGGTCGCGGGGCTCCAGCACGATGACCTGGCAGTCGTAGCCGGCTACGCGGTCCATCGCCTGCTTGCGCGCAGTGTAGTTTCCGGCGATGTCGCTCAGCCTGCCGGTGAACGCGCCCGGAAACACAGGCTGTCCGGTCTGGCGGTCGATCCTGAGGGTCGTCGAGGCGGGCAGGTAACACAGCACCTGTTCACCGGTGCGCACCACCTCGCGGGGCGTGCCGTCGAGCGTCTCCAGCTTCTCGCGCGCGAGTTCCCCCTCGACGATGCGGGTGATCCGCGAGGTCTCGCTCTGCCCGCCTTGCTGGTAGACGAAGGTCCCGGAGAAGGACAGGTTGCGGGTGGCGGCGTAGGCCTTCTGCAACCAGCCGGCGGCCTCCGCCGCCTGCGCGAGGGCGCCGCCGGGCGCGGCACCGAACAGGACCGCGGCGCAGGCAACGGCGGCCGCCGCCGCTCTCACCGATCGCCCCGCGGCTCGTCCGAGACGGCTCGCAGGTAGGGCGCAACGCCCTGCATGGCTCCCATGGAGGAATACCTCTGGTGCGCCAGCAGGTAGCCCTCGACCTCGGCGTGCGCCGAGCGCGCCTGCGGGCCGCTCGCCACGGCGAGCGGGCTCGGCGCCGGGGCGCCGCTGCGAACGGGCGCACTCGCGACCTGCGGCTCGATCGGCGCCATGGGCGCCGCCAGCCATGCGATCAGCGTCACCGCCGCGAGCGCCGCCGCCGCGGACAGCGACCAGTTCCGCAGGCGCCCGGCGCGCGCGGGCGAGCGCCGTTGCGGCGCGAGCACCGTCGCCTCGCGCGCGAGCCGTTGCGCGAGGCGCTGCGCGATCCCTCGGCCCGCTTGGCCGCGCAGCGCGTCCCCGATCAGGTGGTACGCGTCCCAGGACTCGCGCAGGGCGGGGTCGGACTTCACCGCAGAGAGCAGCTGCCGCGCCTGCGCCTCGTCCAGTTCCCCGTCGACCCATTCCGACAAATGCTGCTTCATGTCCAAGCCTCCGCCGCAGGATTCCGGCGGGTCCCGCACAGGGCGGCGGGCGCCACGCCCCCCCGGCGCCCGCGATGCGCAGCCGCGCGCCGGGGGCGATCTGCGCCCGCGGCACGCACCCTGCAGTGGAACGCCGCCGCTACCATCGATCGCCGCCGCGCGAATCGAGCAGCGGCCGCAGCCGCTCGGCAATCGCCTCGCGCGCCCTGAAGATGCGCGAGCGCACCGTGCCGATCGGGCAGTTCATGATGGCCGCGATCTCCTCGTAGCTCAGTCCCTCGATCTCCCTGAGGGTGATCGCGGTCCGCAGTTCCTCTGGCAGACTGTCCATCGCGTCGTTGACGGTCGCCGCGATCTGCTTGGACATGAGCACGCTCTCGGGCGTGCCGATGTCGCTCAGCTGGATGTTGTCCTCGAAGGCTTCGGCATCGCCTGAATCCTGCTCGATCGCCGCCGGCGCCCGGCGTCTCATGGCGACCAGGTGATTCTTGGCGGTGTTGATTCCGATGCGGTACAGCCAGGTGTAGAAGGCGCTTTCCCCGCGAAAGCTGGGCAGTGCCCGGTAGGCCTTGATGAACGCCTCCTGTGCCACGTCTTCGACCTCGCCCGCATCGCGAATGAAACGCGACAGCAGGCGCATGAGCCGCCGCTGATACTTCGATACCAGCAGTTCGAAGGCCTGTTTGTCGCCGTGCTGGACACGCTCGACCAGCTGGCGGTCGACCTCGCGGTCGCTCATGCGCCGGCCCCGGCGCCGCGGCGGCCTGCCCGGCACCCGGTGAGCGGTGCAGAGTACCAGCCCCTGACCTGCCCCGACTTCCCTGCCCTACTGACCCTCGCAGTCGCGATAAGTTCATCCCTGCACGCTGCGCCGGCGCGGCCGGCGATCATTCGCACCGCCATCGCAGCCAGACCCTCAGGCGCCGCAGCGCATCGGCGCCGGCGGCGTCGGGAAACACGGCGATCCAGCGCAGCCTCCGCCGCGGACCCCGCATGCCGAGCACGACCACGCCGGCAGCGACCCAGGAGGCCCTCACCGCGGCCACCTCGTGCGCCTGCCCGGAGCGCTCGACCCATCGGCCGCTGCCGTCGTCGGCGAGATCGACCCGGACCACCGAACCGGGCAGCCGCAGGAGGGCGTCGCCGGCGCTCCAGCCGGCCGATAGCAGCACCCCGGCCGCGGCCAGCCACAGGGGCGGGCCCGAGAGCGTGGCGGCTAGGCACACCAGCGCGGCGGCATGCGCAGCCAGGAGAATGGCCGCGAGCAGGCGCGAGGGTTGCAGTGCGAGGCTGTGGACCGGCGTCAAAGCCGCGAGAAGATCAGCGTGCCGTTGGTGCCGCCGAACCCGAAGGAGTTCGAGAGTGCTGCCCGGATCGGCATCGGTCGGGCGGACCCGGGCACGTAGTCCAGGTCGCAATCCGGGCTGGGATGGTCGAGATTCGCGGTGGGCGGCGCCACCTGCTGATGAACGGCCAGCACCGAGAACACCGCTTCCACCCCGCCCGCCGCACCCAGGAGGTGACCGGTCATCGACTTGGTGGAACTCATGGCGAGTCGGGCAGCGTGCCCGCCGAAGCAGCGCTTGACGGCGATGGTCTCCGCCACGTCCCCCAGCGGGGTGGAGGTGCCGTGGGCGTTGATGTAGTCGATGCCATCCGGCGCCAGGCGGGCGTTGCGCAACGCGTTCGCCATGCAGCGAAGCGCGCCATCGCCGTCCTCGCAGGGCGCGGTGATGTGGTGCGCGTCGGCGCTCATCCCGTAGCCGGCAAGCTCGCCGTAGATGCGCGCGCCGCGCCGCCGCGCGTGTTCCAGTTCCTCCAGGACCAGTACGCCCGCACCCTCGCCCAGCACGAAGCCGTCTCGATCCCGGTCCCAGGGGCGGCTCGCGGCCTTTGGATCGTCGTTGCGGGAGGACAGGGCGCGCGCGGCACAGAAGCCACCCAGACCCAGCGGGGAGATGGTGGATTCCGCGCCGCCGGCCACCATGACATCCGCGTCGCCGTACTCGATCAGGCGGCCCGCCTCGCCGATGCAATGGTTCGCGGTGGTGCAGGCGCTCACGACCGCCATATTCGGCCCCTTCAATCCGCACATGATCGAGAGCTGGCCGGATATCAGGTTGATAATGGTCCCGGGCACGAAGAAGGGCGAGATCTTGCGCGGACCACCCGCACGGTAGGCCTCGTCGGTGGACTCGATCAGCGGCAGTCCGCCGATACCCGAGCCGATGCACACGCCGACGAGATTCCGGTCGGCGCGCTCCAGGTCCAGACCGGAGTCCCGGATGGCGTCCAGCCCGGCCGCCAGCCCGTAGTGAATAAAGGTGTCGAAGCGGCGCGCCTCCTTCGCCGGGAGGTAGTGCGCCGGGTCGAAATCCTTCACTTCGCCCGCGATCTGCGAGGAGAAGGCGGCGGCGTCGAAGCGGGTGATGCGCGCGATGCCCGGCCTGGCCTCCAGAATGGTGGCCCACGCCTGCTGCACGGTGTTGCCGACCGGAGAGATGATGCCCAGGCCGGTGACTGCGACTCGGCGACGGCTCAAATGGACGTCCTGGTCCCGACGGGCGGGGAGGAGAAGGCCGGCTCAGGCCTTCTTGGGGTGCGCGTTGATATAGTCGATGGCCTGCTGGACGGTGGTGATCTTCTCGGCCTCCTCGTCCGGAATCTCGGTCTCGAACTCCTCCTCCAGCGCCATCACGAGCTCGACCGTGTCCAGCGAATCGGCGCCCAGGTCATCGACGAAGGACGAAGTGCTCTTGATTTCCGTCTCGTTGACGCCCAACTGCTCGGCGACGATCTTCTTGACGCGCTGCTCGACGTTATCCATCTTGGGGCTCCTTCTCCCTGTGTTCAGGCGGGGTCCTCGGTTTTTGAGGCGCGCATTGTAGCAGAAGCGCCTGTCTTCGATCCAAAGCCGAGTCAATTCATGTACATACCGCCGTTGACGTGAATCGTCGAACCGGTGATGTAATCGCCGCCCGGGCCGGCGAGAAACAGCACCGCGGCCGCCACCTCCTCGGCGCGCCCGAGCCGGGCGAGAGGTATCTGGCCAAGCAGCGCCTGGCGCTGATCCTCGCTCAACGATCGCGTCATGTCGGTCTCGATGAAACCGGGGGCGACGCAGTTCACGGTGACGTTGCGGCTGCCGATCTCGCGCGCCAGCGCGCGCGTCAGGCCGGTGACGCCCGCCTTGGCGGCGGCATAGTTCACCTGGCCCGCGTTTCCGCTCCAACCCACCACCGATGTGATGTTGATGATCCGGCCGCATTTCGCCTTGGTCATTCCCCGCAGCACGCGACGGCACAGACGGAATACCGCGCTCAGGTCGGTGTCGAGTACCGCGTCCCACTGCGCGTCCTTCATGCGCATGGCCAGCGCGTCCTGCGTGACCCCGGCGTTGTTGATCAGGATGCTCACCGGTCCGGGTGAGCGCTCGAGCGCCTCGACCAGCGCCTCGGTTTGCACCGCGTCGCGCACGTCCAGCACCGCGCCCCTGCCCGCGCCGCCGGCCGCGCGCAGCGCATCATCGATCGAAGCAGCGCACGCTAGTGTCGTCGCGGTGCCCACCACGGTGGCGCCCGCGCCGGCGAGCGCGAGCGCGACGGCCCTGCCGATGCCGCGCGAGGCACCGGTGACCAGCGCGACCTGCCCGTTCAGCACGGCGGGATCCCGCGCAGCATCTGCAGCCCCTCCTCCAGGCCCTGGCGGTCGCTGAGCGCCAGACCGGTCAGCTCGCCGCAGATGCGATGGGACAGGCCGGCGAGCACCTTGCCCGGACCGCACTCGAACACGTGCGTGATGCCGGCCTCGGCCATCGCCTGGATGCACTGCGACCACCGCACGGGATGATCGGCCTGCCGGTAGAGCGCATCGCGCAAGGCATCGGGGTCCGGGTGCGTCGCCGCGTCCACGTTGTGGACCACCGGGACGAGGGGTGTGCGTACCCGGCTCGATACGAGCGCAGCGCGCAGCTTCGCGGCTGCCGGCGCCATCAGCGAGGAATGGAAGGGCGCGCTGACCGGCAGGATGACCGCGCGCTTGGCGCCGCGCGCCCTGGCTGCCTCCACCCCTCGCCGCACGGCCGCCGCGTGCCCGGCGATGACGATCTGACCGGGCGCGTTGAAGTTGACCGCCTCGACCACTTCGCCGTTCGCAGCCTCGCGGCAGGCCGCCTGCAGCGCCTCGGCCTCCAGCCCCATCACCGCCGCCATGGCGCCGGCACCCTCCGGGACCGCCTCCTGCATCGCGGCGGCACGCAGCCGCACCAGCGGCAGGCACTCCGAAAAATCCAGTGCGCCCGCGACCACCAGCGCGGTGTATTCCCCCAGGCTGTGCCCGGCCACCATCGCCGGCTCGCTGCCGCCCAGCGCTCGCCACGCACGGTACGCCGCCACACCCGCGCTCAGCATCACCGGCTGGGTGTTGATGGTGCGGCCGAGCTCACCGGCGGGTCCCTCAGCGATCAGCCGCCCGAGGTCCTGGCCGAGCGCCTGCGAGGCCTCCTCCAGCGTGTGCCGGATCTCAGGCAGATCGCCGTAGGCGGCCAGCATGCCGACCGACTGCGAACCCTGCCCTGGAAACACCATGCCCAGTTTCATGCGCCCTCATTCTCCCCAATGCAAGGAATCGCGCGCCAGCGACCGCGACGCGGCTGCTACATCTGCACCAGCACCGCGCCCCAGGTAAAGCCGCCGCCGACGCCTTCCAGCATCACCCGCTGGCCGCTTCGGATGCGCCCGTCGCGCACCGCCTCGTCGAGGGCCAGCGGTACCGAGGCAGCCGAGGTGTTGGCGGGCCGGTCCACGGTCACCACCAGGCGCCCCGTATCGATGCCGAGCCGCCTGGCAGTCGCCTCCAGGATGCGCAGGTTCGCCTGGTGCGGAATCAGCCAGTCGATCGCCGAGGTATCCAGCTCGCATTGCCGCAGCGTCTCGCGCGCCACTTCGTCCAGGACGCGCACCGCGAACTTGAACACCGCCGGGCCGTCCATCTGCACGAAGGGCGAACCGGCGATCGATCCGCGGCACAGGCTGCCGGGCACCGAGAGAATCCCTGCCTGGGAACCGTCCGCGTGCAGCACGCTGCCCAGGATGCCCGGGGAGGCCGCCGCCCTCAGCACCACCGCACCGGCGCCGTCGCCGAACAGCACCGCCGTCGAGCGCTCGGTCCAGTCGAGGATGCGCGAAAACACCTCGGCGCCGACCACCAGCGCACAGCGGCAGCGGCCGCCGCGGATGAAGCTGTCGGCGATGCCGAGCGCGTACACGAAGCCGCTGCACACCGCCTGCACGTCGAACGCGGGGCAGCCCGTGATACCCAGGCGTGCCTGCAGCAGGCAGGCCGTGCTGGGAAACACCTGATCGGGCGTCGAGGTGGCCAGCACGATCAGGTCGACTTCGCCTGCACTCACCCCAGCGGCTTCCAGCGCCGCGCGCGCGGCGTGGACGGCGAGGTCGCTGGCGCTCTGACCGTCGGCGGCGATGTGGCGCTGCCGGATGCCGGTGCGGCTGCGTATCCATTCGTCGGAGGTATCGAGCGTGCGCGCGAGCTCCTCGTTGGTGACGACGCGCTCCGGGAGATAGGCGCCGGTGCCCGCGATGCGGCTGAAGATCATCCCGCCTCCGCCACGACGGGCGCGAGCCGCCGGCTGATGCAGCCGACCACGTCGTTGGCGGCCTCCGCCTGTGCGCGCTCCAGCGCCCTGCGGAAGGCGAAAGCGTCGGCCGAGCCGTGGCTCTTCACCACGATGCCGCGCAACCCGATCAGCGTCGCCCCGTTGTAGCGCCGGTGGTCCACCCGCTGCTTGAAGGCGGCGAGCACCGGCCGCGCAAGGAGCGCGGTGGCGCGCGTCAGCGGGTTGCGGGTGAATTCCTCCTTGAGGAACGCGCCCAGCATCTGCACCAGGCCCTCGGTGGTCTTGAGTGCGACGTTGCCGACGAAACCGTCGCAGACGATCACGTCGCTCGCCCCCCGGTAGATGCCGTCGCCCTCGACGTTGCCGATGAAGTTCAGGCCGCTCGCGCGCAGCAGCCCGGCGGCCTGCTTCACCGCTTCATTGCCCTTGATCGATTCTTCGCCGATGTTGAGCAGGCCCACCGTGGGGCGCTCCTTGTGCTCCATCGCGGCGGCGAGCACCGAGCCCATGACGGCGAACTGCAGCAGGTGCTCGGCCCTGCAATCGACGTTGGCGCCGAGGTCGAGCATGTAGGTGCTTCCCGTCAGGGTGGGCAGCACCGAGACGATCGCCGGCCGGTCGATTCCCGGCAGGGTCTTGAGCACGAAACGGGAGATGGCCATCAGCGCGCCGGTGTTGCCGGCGCTGACCGCGGCCTGCGCGGCGCCGGACTTCACCTGCTCCACCGCGATGCGCATCGAGGACTCGCGCTTGCCCCGCAGCGCCGCCGCGGGCGCCTCGTCCATCGCCACCACTTCCGGGGCGTGCCGCACCGCGAGGCGCGGCTCGCGCTCCGCCGAGGCGGCGCGCAGCTCGGCGCGGATCGCCTCCTCCAGCCCGACCAGCGACACGCGCGCTTCGGGGTGCAGCTTCAGGAAATCGACCGCGGCCGGCACCGTCACGCGCGGCCCGTGGTCGCCGCCCATGCAGTCGATCGCGAGGGTCATCGCCGGATCGAGGACGCGCATCCCCGTCCGCCGGGACAGGGAGGACCGGTTCGCCCGGCGCCTACTCGTCCGCCTTGGTCCTGACGACCTTCTGGCCCCGGTAGTAGCCGCTGGGGCTCACGTGGTGGCGCCGGTGGACTTCGCCCGTGCCGGGCTCGACGGCCAGGGGCGGCGCCGACAGGAAGTCGTGCGAGCGGTGCATGCCGCGCTTGGAAGGGGACTTCTTGTTCTGCTGGACTGCCATTTCGTGACTCCTTGAAAGTCGCTGCGCCGCCGCGCCTGGCGCCGGATGGTTCAATGCCTCTTCAGTTGTCTCAGCACCTCGAACGGCGAGGCGCGCGCCGCCCGGGCCTGCGCGAGGTCCAGCGCGCAAGCGGCGTGCGCCGGGGCCATCGGGACCGCCAGGATCACCTCGTCCTCGACCAGTTCGGCCACATCCATGGCCCGCGATGCGAGCACGCGATCGACATCGTCTTCGGCCGCCTCGATCTCGCGCTGGCTCCCGGCGAGCACCAGCTCGACCTCGACCTCCAGGGAAAACCGGATCGGCTCCAGGCAGCGCCGGCAGGCCAGCACCAGCGTCCCCTGCGCCTGGACGCACAGGCAGGGCGAGCCCCTGTCGTTCAGATCGCCCCGGACCCGGTAGGCCAGTTCATCCTGCACGCCGCAACCCATCTCGGCCAGCCGCGGCAGCTGTTTCGGACCGAGCGTGCCATGTACCTCGGAGCCCGCGCGCGCAAACGGGAATCCATCGATCAGCCCGGGTTGCGACATAGGCGGCGCATGATATTATGGGCACCGCCGGCTGTCAAAAGAATTCTCAAGTTGTTCATAGCGTTACGATACTTTTCGAGGCGCCTGACAGGCGCCGGCCAGCAGCGCTTGCGGCATGGCTTGACGCCTCGCATGGAACCCCTCGGATCGGCGCCATCCCCTTGAACCCTCGCCCGCGCAGCCTGGTCCTCGCCTCGGGTTCGCCCTATCGGCGCGAATTGCTCGCGCGCCTGGGCCTGGCTTTCGAGGTGGATTCTCCCCGCGTGGACGAAGCGCCCCTGCCGGGCGAGGCGCCGCAGGCCATGGCCGGCAGACTCGCGGTTGCCAAGGCCCTGGCGGTGGCGCAGCGCCACCCCGACTCGCTGATCATCGGGTCCGACCAGGTCGCCGTGTGCGATGGGCAGGTGCTCGGTAAACCCGGAACCGCCGCGCGCGCCGTCGAGCAGCTCCTCGCGCTGTCGGGCCGCGAGGCGAGCTTCCATACCGCGGTCTGTATTCACGACGTCCCCCGGGCGCAGACCGGGCTGCGCCTGGTTGCGTACGCAGTGCGCTTCCGCACGCTGGAGCGCGCGGCCATCGAGCGCTACGTCGAACGCGAGCGGCCGCTGGACTGCGCCGGCAGCGCCAAGGCCGAGGGACTCGGGATCGCGCTGATCGAGTCCATGCGCGGGACGGATCCCACCGCCCTGCACGGCCTGCCGCTCATCGCCCTGGTGGACCTGCTGCGGGAATCCGGCGTCGAGGTACTCTGACATGCCGGGCGGCACGCTGTGGCTGCTGCCCTCGACGCTGGGCGAGGCGCAACCGCGCGACAGCATCGCCGCGGGCGTGCTCGAGCGCATCCGGGGCCTGCGTTATTTCATCGCCGAGGAACCGAAGACTGCGCGCGCCTTTCTAAAGGCCGCGGGCCATCCCGGCCCGCTCGCGGCGCTGCACATCGAGCGGCTCGGCCCGCAGCGCGCGCTGCTCGACGCACTGCTGGAACCAATCGAGAACGGCGCCGACGCCGGCCTGCTCTCGGAAGCAGGCTCGCCCGCGGTGGCCGATCCCGGCGCTGCGCTGGTGCGCTTGGCGCACCGGCGCGGCGTTCACGTGGTCCCGCTGCCGGGCCCGTCTTCCATCGTGCTCGCCCTGATGGCCTCCGGCCTGGAGGGGCAGCGCTTCGCCTTTCACGGCTACCTGCCGGTGCGCGACCCGGATCGCGCCCGGGCGATCCGTCGGGCGGAGGAACGCTCGCGCGCCAACCGGGAGACTGCCATCTTCATCGAGGCGCCGTACCGCAACGCGGCGCTGCTGCAGGCGCTGCTGGCGGCCTGCCGCGAGGACACGTGGCTGTGCCTCGCCACCGATCTCACCCTGAAAGGCGAATCCGTGACGACCCGGCGCGTCTCGGACTGGCGCCCGCCTCTGCCGGATATCAACCGGCGGCCCACCGTCTTTCTGCTGCTGGCCGAGCAGCCCGCACCACGCCAGCGAGCCGAACGCGTGCCTTGACCCGCGCGCTGCGGCCGCCGCGGGCGGGCCGACTCGCGCCTAGCGCAGCCGCACCCCCGCCTCCCCCATCCATCCCGCCAGGGTCTGCGCCGCGGCCGCCCCGAACCGCCTTGCAAACCGCTCCGCGATGTTCTGCTTGCGGGTGAAATCGACGATCGATTCGGCCTTCACCACTTCGCGCGCGACCCAATCGAGGCTGCCCAGCCCGTCGGCGAGACCCAGCTTCACGCTCTGCTCGCCGGTCCAGAACAGGCCCGAGAACAGCTCGGGGGTCGGTTTGAGGCGCGCGCCGCGGCCCTTCTTCACCACCTCGATGAACTGTTCGTGGATGTCGTCCAGCAGCGCCTGCGCGTGCTTCTTCTGCTCCGGCACCAGCGGCAGGAAGGGGTCGAGGAAGGCCTTGTTCTCCCCGGCGGTCAGCACTCTTCTTTCCACGCCCAGCTTGTCCATGGTGCCGGTGAATCCCCAGCCGGCCATCACCACGCCGATCGAGCCGACGATGCTCGCCTTGTCGGCGTAGATGCGGTCCGCGGCGGAGGCCACGTAGTACCCCCCGGAGGCGCACATGTCCTCGATGACGGCGTACAGAGGGATCGAGGGATACTTCTCCCGCAGGCGGCGTATCTCGTCGTAGATGATGCCCGCCTGCACCGGGCTGCCGCCAGGCGAGTTGATCCGCAGCACGACGCCCTGGGTGGCGCTGTCCCGGAAGGCGTCCTGCAGCGCGGCGATCACGCGCTCGCCGCTCGACTGGCCCTCGGCGCTGATCACGCCGCTGATGTCCACCAGGGCCGTGTGCTTGCCGGCGCGGAAGCCCTCGCCGGCCCCGCGCCAGTCGAACCCGACGATCACGAGGAAGGTCACGTAGGCGAAGGCGAGCAGCTTGAAGAAGATGCCCCAGCGGCGCGCGCGCCGCTGCTCGGCGAGCGCGGCGAACGCGAGCTTCTCGATGGTCCGGCGTTCCCAGTTCCCGTTATCCTCGGCCATGTCGGCGGTCCTCGTGTGTCTGCGCGGCGCTTGCCGGTGGCGCCTCGCGGTGCGCGCCGCCGTGAAGGACGGACGGCGCGGTTTGGTTCAGTCCGCAGGCAGCGCGTTG
>JADLDQ010000235.1 GCA_020846575.1 Burkholderiales bacterium | reverse complement strand
TGGTCTCCACCTTGCTCGCGGTCACCCAGACATCGCGCAGCCACAACACGCCCAGCAGGGCGATGATCGCGTACCAGATGTTGAACTGTGTGCGCTTTTCCATGGTCACCAATCGATGGACGCGGGCTTCAAGCCTATCAGGGACTGCGCAGCCTGCGCCGCCCGTAGCAAAATAGAGCCCGCGGCGTCCCCCCGCCGGCGCGCCGCGACGGCAGCCCGGCCGCAGGGAACAGCCGGGTGGACCGCGGATTGCGCTTGGACAGCACGCGCCGCCGGGGATTCAACCAGTTTCAAACCTGACGATATCATTGCGCCTGGGTGCGACCGCAGATCGATGCATGCCGGTGCGCGCCAGCGCTTCATGCCACAGGAGCAGGAAAGATGAAACACAGGCGCGGGGGCTCCCGCACACCGCCGCTCAACCAGCCGCCCGCGAAGAAGGACAGCTACCGGGCGGGCGCGAAAGTCTCGAGCCCTTCCCTGTGCCCGCAATGCGGCGCCACGTTCCGCAACGGCCGATGGACATGGCAGCAGGCCCCCGAGAATGCACCGCACGCGCTGTGCCCGGCCTGCCACCGGATCAACGATGAGCAACCGGCAGGCTATGTCACCCTGGCCGGCGAGCACTTCCGCGAAAACCGGGAGGAGCTGATACGCATCGCGCGGCACTGCGAGGCGAGCGAGAAGGCGAACCACCCGATGCAGCGCATCATGGCCATCGAGGACTCACCCGAAGGCCTGTGCATCACCACCACCGATCCGCACCTCGCCCGCCGCGTGGCCGAGCGCATCCACGAGGCCTGCAAGAAGAACTCCCTCAGCCTGCGCTACAGCCAGGGACAGGCGCTGCTGCGCGCGCATCTGTCCTGCTGAGACCGCTCGGGACGGGATCGGAACGCGGGCGCCGGGCGGGGCGGCCGGCTGCAGCGCCGCTTCTGCGTTGCCCGCGCTCGCTTGCCCGCGCTCAGTTGTCGTCGCTCAGTTGTCGTCGCTCAGTTGTCGTCGATGCGAGGACGGTATTCCTCGGCGGGCTCACCGGTATCCGGGTCGATCCAGTCGGCCATACCGATCTCGTTCTCGGCCTCCTGAAGCGACTCCCCCGGTCCGCTGCCGTCCTCGTCGAAGCCCTGCATGTCCTGCGTCGCTTCGAGCAGCGTGGAAAACGGCCCGAACTCGCGACCGCTCGATTTCTCCTGCCAGTAGAAGCCATCGGGGCGCTCGATGACCCGAGCCTGGTCGTATTCCGCGGGCGTCTGGGGAATGGTGCGTTTCATCGGTCGATCCAGCGGCCTCGGGGTCAATGCAACCGGAAGTGAGCAGGCAGTTTCGCGCCGTCCCTGCCGCAGGTCAAATCGCCTGCCGCCAGCGTCTGGTCGGCCCTCAGCCGCGCCGGCGCGCTGCGGTATCCATATTCTCCAGCCGCCAGAGCCGGCTCAGGCCGGCGCGCCAGCCTCGGCCTCGTCCTTCGGCAGCTCGACCACCATGCACTCGGTGGTGAGCATCAGGCCGGCGATGGACGCCGCGTTCTGAAGCGCGGTGCGCGTCACCTTGCAGGGATCGAGCACGCCCATTTTCACCAGGTCGCCGAACTGGCCGGTCGCGGCATTGAAACCGAAATCGCCGCCGCCATCGAGCACCTTCTGCACCACCACCGCGGGCTCCTCGCCGGCGTTGCGCACGATCTGGCGCAGCGGTTCCTCCAGGGCGCGCCAGACGATGCGCATGCCCGCTTCCTCGTCCGCGTTCGCGCCGCGCAGGCTCGCCAGGGCTTCGCGCGCCCGCAGCAGCGCCACGCCGCCGCCGGGCAGCACGCCTTCCTCGACCGCGGCGCGCGTGGCGTGCCGCGCGTCCTCGGTGCGGTGCGTGCGCTCCTTCATTTCGGTCTCGGTGGCCGCGCCGACGCGGATCACCGCCACGCCGCCGGCGAGCTTCGCCACGCGCTCCTGGAGCTTCTCCCTGTCGTAGTCGCTGCTGGTCTCCTCGATCTGCTTGCGGAGCGCGGCCACCCGCGCCTCGATCGCCTTCGGCTCGCCTGCCCCGCCGATGAGGATGGTGTCGTCCTTGTCCACTTCGACGCGCCGCGCGCGCCCGAGGTCCTGCGCATCGAACTTCTCCAGGGTCCGGCCCGTTTCCTCGGAGATGACCGCGCCGCCGCTCAGCACCGCGATGTCCTCGAGCATCGCCTTGCGCCGGTCGCCGAATCCCGGGGCCTTCACCGCGCAGGCCTTGATCACGCCGCGCAGCGTGTTGACCACCAGGGTGGCGAGCGCCTCGCCTTCGACCTCTTCGGCAACCAGCAGGAGCGGCTTGCCGACCTTGGCCACGTGCTCCAGCGCCGGCAGCAGTTCGCGGATCGAGGAGACTTTCTTGTCGTGCACCAGCAAGAGGACGTCCTCCAGCACCACGTTCTGCTTCTCCGGGCTGTTGATGAAGTAGGGCGACAGGTACCCGCGATCGAACTGCATGCCCTCGACCACTTCCAGCTCGTTCGCCAGGCCCTTGCCGTCCTCCACCGTGATAACGCCTTCCCGGCCCACCTTGTCCATCGCCTCGGCCAGCATGGCGCCGATGGACGGGTCGTTGTTCGCGGAGATGGAGGCGACCTGCTCGATCTCGGTGCGCGCCGCGCAGGGCTTGGCCAAGCGCTTCAGTTCGACCACCACCGACTCGACAGCCTTGTCGATGCCGCGCTTCAGGTCCATGGGGTTCATGCCGGCAGCCACCGATTTCATGCCCTCGGTGACGATGCCCGCGGCGAGCACCGTCGCCGTGGTGGTGCCGTCGCCCGCGACCTCGGACGTTTTCGAGGCCACCTCGCGCATCATCTGCGCGCCCATGTTCTCGAAACGGTCCCGCAGCTCGATTTCCTTGGCGACCACCACGCCCGAATTCACCACCGAGGGGGCGCCGAACGAGCGCTCCAGCACCACCGTGCGCGCCTTGGGACCGAGGGTCACCCGCACCGCGTCGGCGAGCGTGTTCATGCCCTTTTGCATCTTCTCGTAGGCGGATTCCCCGAACAGCAGCTTCTTGGCGGCCATGGCCCCCCCTTTCCCGACTCAATTCAATGCCTGAAGGATAACCCGGGCGACCCGGACCGGATTGACGCGGATCAAGCTGCGCGTACGATCGCGTGGCAAGCTCACTCACGATCCCGCCATGGCCACCTCCATCGCCGCCGCGCTGTGCGACCCGGAATGCTACCCGCACCCCTGCGGTCCGGTCGAACTCATCGAGACCCACATTTCCTGGGTGCTGCTCGCCGGTCCCTACGCCTACAAGATCAAGAAACCGGTGAACCTGGGGTTCCTCGACTTCAGCACGCTCGAGGCGCGGCGGCGCTGCTGCGAGGCCGAACTCGCGCTCAACCGCCGTACCGCCCCGGCGCTGTACCTCGAAGTGGTGGCGGTGACGGGCAGCGCCGGGCGACCCCGGATCGGCGCAGAAGGCGAACCGATCGACTACGCGGTGAAGATGCGGCGCTTCCCGCGCGAGGCGCTGCTCGAGGACATCGCTCGCCGCGGTGAGATCGAAGTCCGATCGCTGGACCTCCTCGGTGTCGAGATCGCGGCGTTTCACGCGCGGGCGCAAGCCGCCGTGGCGGGCAGCGATTACGGTTCGCCCGAGACCATCGCCGCGGACACCCTGGACAACTTCGAGGAGATCGTGCGCCTGGGCTGCGAGCCCTCGGAGGCGGCGCGCATCTCGCGCCTGCGCCGCTGGAGCGAGGACGGGCTCGCGCGGCTTGCCCCGGTGTTCGCCGCGCGCCGGGCCGCGGGGCGCGTGCGCGAGTGCCACGGCGACCTGCACCTGGGCAACATCGCGCTGGTGGACGGCGTACTCACGCCCTTCGACTGCATCGAATTCAACGAGGCCTTCCGCTACATCGACGTGATGAGCGAGGTGGCGTTCCTTGTCATGGACCTGGAGAAGCACGGTCTTACGGGGTTTGCCTCGCGGCTGCTCAACGTATACCTCGAGGAGAGCGGCGACTACGCCGGCATCGCGGTGCTGCGCCACTACCTGGTCTACCGCGCCATGGTTCGCGCCAAGGTGGCGCGCATCCGCGCCCGCCAGGACGGGCGAGAGGTCGCCGCCAGCCTCGAGCACGTGCGCCTCGCCGAGCGGCTCACCGTACCGGGCGAGGCGCAGCTGCTGCTGATGCACGGCGTCTCGGGCAGCGGCAAGACCACCGTCTCGCAGCGGCTGCTGGAGAAGCTCGGCGCGGTGCGGGTGCGCTCGGACGTGGAGCGAAAGCGCCTGTTTGGGCTGCGCGCCACGGCGCGCAGCCGCTCGGCGTTCGGCGAGGGCATCTACGGCGGCGAGGCATCCCGCGCGACCTACGCACGACTGGCGCAGGCCGCGCGCGGGGCGCTCGCGGCCGGCTGGCCGGCGATCGTGGACGCCGCGTTCCTGCGCCGCTCCGAGCGCGAGGACTTCCGCCGGCTGGCGCAGGAGCTGCGGGTCCCGATGCGGATCGTGGACTGCCGGGCACCCCTCGCGGTGCTACGCGCGCGCATCGCCGCGCGCGAGCGCGAGGCGCGCGACGCCTCCGAGGCGGACCTCGCGGTGCTCGAGCGCCAGCTCGCCGCCGAGGAGCCGCTGGGTGAGCAAGAGCTGCGCGAGGCGCTCAGCGCTGATTCGATCACCTGAGCCCGAAAGCCCGCCCCCAGGGCGATGCCCTCGTCGCGCAGCGACGAGGCACTCCGATGAGATGCCGGAACCCCGGGCCGCCCGCCGCCCGGGCCCGCCCTGCGGGGCATTCTCAGGGCTGGTGGTGAATGTTCTGGCCGAGCATCTCGGGGGTCACCAGCGTCACCCCGGCGGCGGTCACGTGGAAGCGGGTGCGGTCCTCGTGCGGGTCCACGCCCACGCGCAGGCCATCGGGCAACTGGCAGCGCGCATCGATGACCGCGCGCCTCACCACCACGTCCCGGCCGGTCCGCACCCCGGGCAGCAGTACCGAGTCCTCGATCAGCGAGTCGCAGACCTGTACGTTGGAAAACAGCACCGAGCGGCGAACGGTTGCGCCGCTCACGATGCAGCCCCCGGAGACCATCGAATCCAGGGCGACGCCGCGCCGCTTGTCGGAGTCGAAGACGAACTTCGCCGACGGGAGCTGTTCCTGGTAGGTCCAGATCGGCCAGTCGCGATCGTAGAGATTGAGCTCCGGGGTCACGCTCACCAGGTCGAGGTTGGCGGCCCAGTAGGCGTCCACGGTGCCCACGTCGCGCCAATAGGGCTTGCCCGCCTCGCTCGCCACGCTGCTGTCGTCCAGACGGCACGCGTGCACCCGCCGCCCCTGTCGCAGTGCAGAGGGAACGATGTCGCGCCCGAAGTCGCGCGTCGACCCCGCCTGCGCTGCGTCCAGCTCGAGCTGCTCGTAGAGGAAGGGCGCGCGGAACACGTAGATGCCCATGCTCGCCAGCGCGTGCTCCGGCCGGCCGGGAATGCACTTGGGATCGGCCGGCTTCTCCTGGAAGGCGGCCACCTGCCCGCGCTCGTCCACCGCCATCACGCCGAAGGCGCTCGCCTGGGCGATCGGCACCTCGACGCAGCCCACCGTCAGGTCCGCGTCGCTGGCGACGTGCTCGCCCAGCATGCGCCCGTAGTCCATCTTGTAGACGTGGTCGCCGGCGAGCACCAGCACGTACTCCGGCCGCGAGCGCAGCAGGGCGTCGATGTTCTGGAACACCGCATCGGCGGTGCCGCGGTACCAGTTCGCGCCCAGCTGCTGCTGGGCGGGCATCACCTCGACGAACTCGTCCAGCCGGCCGTCCAGCAACGACCACCCGCGCTGCAGGTGGCGGATCAGGCTCTGCGCCTTGTACTGGGTAAGAACGCCGATGCGGCGGATGCCGGAGTTGACGCAGTTCGACAACGTGAAGTCGATGATGCGAAACTTGCCGCCGAAGGGGACCGCGGGCTTGCAGCGCCAGTCGGTCAGTTGCGCAAGTCTCTCCCCGCGGCCGCCCGCCAGCACCATGGCCACGGTACGGCGGGCAAGCGGCACGCGCCGGCTCTGCAGGAGGGACGAAGCGCGCAGCGCATCGGCCTCGCCCCGCTCGCGCCCGTTCTCGGGAGTCGTCTTGTCCTTCATGGTGCTCCTCCTCGCGTGTGCGCTGCGGCCTCCCCGGGCCGCCCGGCGCGTCGTCTGGCGCACGGCGCGTGACTGGCCGGGGCGATCTCGTACGGCAGCGTGCGTCGATCAAAGTTTCCCTCCCCCATATCGGGCCGCATTGACCCGTGTCAAGCGCACCGACGAGCGCGCATCCCCGGTGCGAAGCGGCAAGGCGCACCGTTGAGCCGCCCCATGCCGCGCATCCTCTTTGCCGCCTCGGAGTGCGCCCCCTGGGTCAAGACCGGGGGACTGGGCGATGTCGCCGAGGCCTTGCCCGCGGCGCTCGCACACCTCGGACTCGAGATTCGCACCCTGCTGCCAGGCTATCGCGAAGTCCTCGCGGCCACGCGCGCTGCGGCGGAACTGGCGCGGCTCGAGCCCTGCGGCGAGATGCCCGGCGCCCGGCTGCTGGCGGCGCGCCTTCCCTCCGGCGTGTCCGCCCTGGTGCTGGACGCACCCGCGCTGTACGACCGGGAGGGCGGCCCCTACCTCGACGCGCACGACCTGGACTGGCCGGACAATGCCCTGCGCTTCGGCCTTCTCTGCCGCGCGGCGGCGCGCATCGCCGCGGCCGGTCTGCTGCCGGATTTTCGGCCCGACGTGTTGCACATCAACGACTGGCAGACCGGCCTCGCCGCCGCCTACCTGCACTACGCAGGCGCCGGAACGCAAGGCGAACCGGCTGCCTCGCCTGGCGCCGCCGCGCGCTCGACGGCGGCGCGGCCGCGCGTGGTCTTCACCGTTCACAACCTGGCCTTCCAGGGCCTGTTCCCGGCGCAGGCGCTTCCCGGCCTGGGACTGCCGCAAGAGGCCCTGTCGCCGCAGGCGCTGGAGTTTCACGGGCGCCTGTCGTTCATGAAGGCCGGCCTGCAGTTCGCCGACGCCATCACCACCGTGAGTCCCGGCTACGCCGCCGAGATTCGCAGCGAACCCCTGGGTTGCGGTCTCGCCGGGTTGCTCGAGCAGCGCGCCTCGCGCCTGTACGGCATCCTCAACGGCATCGACGATGTGACCTGGAATCCCGCGACCGACCCGCACATCGCGGCGCGTTACGATCGCGACCGGCTGGAGGCGAAGGCCCGTAACAAGGAGGCGCTGCAGGCGCGCCTCGGTCTCGCAGCGGACCCGACCCTGCCGCTGCTCGGCTTCGTCGGAAGGCTCGCCTGGCAGAAGGGCATCGACCTCCTGGTCGAGGCCGCGCCGCGTCTTGCCGCGCTGCCGGCACAGCTCGCGGTGCTGGGCTCGGGCGACCGTGAGATCGAGATCGAGCTGCGCGCGATCGCCGCGCGCTGGCCCGGCAGGGTGGCGGTTGCCCACGGGCTCGACGAGGCGCTTGCGCACCAGATCGAAGCGGGCGCCGACCTGTTCCTGATGCCCTCGCGCTACGAGCCCTGCGGTCTGAACCAGATGTACAGCCAGCGCTACGGCACGCCGCCGGTGGCGCGCGCCACCGGCGGCCACGCCGACAACATCGTGGACTGCACGCCCGAGGCCCTGCGCTCGGGCAGCGCCACCGGGTTTCTGTTCCAGGAGATCTCGGCCGAAGCTCTGTTCGCCGCGGTCGAGCGCGCCTGCGCCGCGTGGCGCGACCCTGCCGCGTGGCGGGCGCTGCAACGCAACGGTATGGCTCGAGACTTCGGCTGGAGCGCGAGCGCCGCTCGCTACGCCCGGCTCTACGAGGAATTGCTGCGCGCGCCGCGCTGAGGGCGCGCCCGCCGCGCGGCGGACTGTCTCGCGCCCGTGGTCACAGCCAGCTCATCAGCCCCAGCTCGAACGGGTGGGTGAGCAGGTCGTGGCGCGGATAGACGCGGATGCGATAGTCCAGCTGCCCGCACAGGTCGGGGGCGAGCCGCAGGCTGTAGCGCTGCTCGCCCGCGCGGCCGGTGGCGCCTTGCCCCGTGAACAAGTGCCGCTGCGGTTCGGTCCGCACCTTGCCCGCGGCGGATGCGCTCAGCATCAACTCGACCGCGATGTCGGCTGGATCCAGCCCGTTGAGCTGCACGCCGACCTCCACCGTGAGCGATCCGCCGAAAGCGATCTGCCGCGCCGCGTCGTCCAGCCGCCGCGCCTGCACCCCGGGCCACGCCGCCCGCACCCGCGCCTTCCATGCCGCCACCGCGCGCGCGGCGGCGTTGCCCTCGGCCCGGTAGCGCCTCCCCTGCCGCGCCGCCGGCTCGTAGCACTGGCTGGCGTACTCCTGGAGCATGCGGTTGCTGCCGTAGCGTGACAGGATCGACGCCATGGAGCGCTTGGCCATGTGCACCCATTCCGGCGAGTAGGCGCCCAGGCCCCGCTGGTAGTACAGCGGCAGCACGCGGTCCTCCAGAATCTCGTAGAGGGCGCGCGATTCCTCGGCGTTGCGGCGGCGTTCCTCGAAGCCGAGCGGCGTGGGGCGGATCGCCCAGCCGTTGTCGCCCTCGAAGCCCTCGTCCCACCAGCCGTCGAGCACCGAGAGGTTGATGTTGCCGTTCATCCCCGCCTTCATGCCGGAAGTGCCCGAGGCTTCCAGCGGGTACATCGGATTGTTGAGCCACACGTCCACTCCGCTCACCATGCGACGGCCGATGTGCAGCTCGTAGCCCTCCAGCATCAGGATGCGGCCCTCGAACTCCGGCATGCGGGAGATCTCGTCGATGCGGCGGATCAGCTCGCAACCGGCGCCATCGGCCGGGTGCGCCTTGCCCGAGAACAGCACCAGCACCGGGCGCTCGGGGTCGCTGAGCAGCGCGCGCACCCGGTTCATGTCCTCGAACAGCAGCGTGGCGCGCTTGTAGGTTGCGAAGCGCCGCGCGAAGCCCAGCGTCAGCACGTCCGGGTGGTCCGGGTTGGCAAAGCGCAGCAGCCGGTCCAGGTGCGCCTCGCTGCCGTCGGTGCGCAGCTGGCGCCGCGTGACGATGTCGCACACCATGTGCAGCAGCCGCGCCTTCAGGTTCTGCTGCACCGCCCAGAACTCGCGGTCCGGTATCGCGTGGATGCGCTCGCGCAGGTCGGACTCGGACAGGTACTTCGCCCAGTCGATTCCGAGGTAGCGGTCGAACACCGGCGTCCATTCGGGCGCAAGAAAGGTCGGCACGTGCACGGCGTTGCGCACGTAGCCGATCGGGTTCTCCTCGGGCGCAATACCCGGCCACACGTGCGCGAGCATCTGCGCCGACACATTGCGATGGATGCGCGACACGCCGTTGTGAATCCGCGATCCGCGCAGCGCCAGCACCGTCATGTTGAACTCGCTGCCCGGGTGGCTGCAGCCCAGCTCGAGCAGCGCGCCCATCTCCAGCCCCAGACCCCGGCAGTACTCGGCGAAGTAGCGCGCCACCATATCGGTGGCGAAGTGGTCGTGGCCCGCCGGCACCGGTGTGTGGGTGGTGAACACGGTGTTGGAGGCGACGGTCTCCAGGGCGGTGGCGAAATCCAGGCCGGAGCGCATCCAGCGCCGGATGCGCTCCAGCACCAGAAACGCGGCGTGTCCCTCGTTGATGTGCCACACCGTGGGTCGGATGGAGAGCGCCGCGAGCGCCCGCGTGCCGCCGACGCCCAGGACGATCTCCTGCTCCATGCGCACGGTGCGGTCGCCGCCGTACAACCGGTGGCCGATCTCGCGGTCGGCGGCGCCGTTGGACTCCACGTCGGTGTCCAGCAGGTACAACGACACCCGTCCCACGCGGGCGCGCCACACCTTGACGCTCACCGCCCGCCCCGGCAGCTCCACCTGCACGGTGAGATCGCGGCCGTCGGCCAGGGTCACCGGCGTGACCGGCAGCAGCTCGTAGTCGGAATCCGCGTACTCGGCCTGCTGCCGGCCCTCGCTGTCCAGCGTCTGCTGGAAGTAACCCTGCCGGTACATCAGCCCCACCGCGACGAACCCCAGGTGCAGATCGCTCGCGGTCTTGCAGTGGTCGCCCGCCAGGATTCCCAGCCCTCCGGAGTACAGCGGCAGGCTTTCGTGAAAGCCGAATTCGGCGCAGAAGTAGGCCACCAGCTCGCCCGGCGCCAGCGCGCCCGCCCCCGAGCCCGGCATCTCCGCGTGGTAGGCGTCGTAGGCGGCGAGCACCGCGTCGTAGCTCTCCAGGTAGCGCGGGTCCTGTGCGGCCTGCAGGAGAATCTTCTCGTCCACGCAGCGCAGCAGCATCTTCGGGCTGCGCCCCAGCGCGTTCCATAACGAGGCGTCGAGCCGGGCGAACAGGTTGCGGGTGGCGCGGTCCCAGCTGTAGTGCAGGTCGTTGGCGAGCTCCTCGAGCCGCGCCAGTCGCGGCGGCAGGCTCGGGGACACGCGAAGGGTGTAGGTCGTTCCGGGTTTCATGTGACGATGGTTCCGGGTTCGAGGGCGGGAAGGCAGGCAGGCCGGATGCGGCCTCCACGCCTGCGGCCGGAGCGCAGCGGCCGGCGCTGCGAAAATTCTACTTGCTCGCGCCAGGCCGCGGGCGCAGCGCCCTGAGCATCGCGACCAGCGCCTCGGCGATGTCGGCACAGCGCATCCGCACCTCCTGCTCGCACCCCTGGCGGTCGAGTTCCTCGCGCAGCTCGGCCATCCAGGCCCGCGCCTGCTCCGGGCCGGCGGCGAGGCCGATCAGGTCCACGGCCGAGCGCGCGCCGCGGGCGAGCGCCGCGACCGTGGCGGCAAGCCCGGCCGGATCGGGCGCCGGCTCGCACAGCGTGACCAGCGTCAAGCGCGAGGAGTCTCCGTCTTGCAGCACGAATACCGGGGGACGCTCGGTGAACTTGAGCGCGGACCACTCGACGCCCGCGGCGCGGGTGATCACCAGGTCGGCCTCGCCCGCCGCGGCGGCGAGTTCGGCGTGCATCGAGCCGCGCGCGGTGCGGAAGGTCCAGCGCAGCGGGCCGCGCGAGGCGATCTCCTCCATCGTGCGGCGCGCCTGCTCGGCCAGCGCGCCGAGCTGGCGCTGCATCGCCTCCAGATTCAGCGCGCGGCGCGTGCCGGAGGCAAGGCCGATCTCGTGCGCGAACGGCAGGCGCGCGAGACTGTAGAGGTCTGCGTCCTCCACGAACAGGCCGACCAGCTCCGCATCCAGCCTGGCCGCGATCTCGGCGGCGGTCTGCAGTGCGACACGCCCCGATGGCGCCGTCTCGATGCGCACCAGGATGCGCCTTGCGCCGCGGCGCCCGCCCGGGGTGCTCATCGGGACTTCGGCCTCTCGGGCTTCGCGCGCCAGCTCTTGCGGGCCGAGGCGCCACCGGCGTGGGCGCGCGCGCGCTCGGCGAAGCCCGCCAGTCTTTGCTCTACGCGGTGGTTGAGCGTGCCCTCGGGGAAGCGCCCGCTCGCGTCGCGCCGGCCCGAGGGCACGCCCGTCAGCAGTTCGATCCCCTGGTCCACCGTGCGCACGGGGTACACGTGGAAGCGCCGCTGCGCCACCGCCTCGACGACGTCCCGGCGCAGCATGATGTGGCGCACGTTCGAAGCCGGCACCAGCACGCCCTGCTCGCCGTCCAGCCCGCGCGCGGCGCAGATGTCGAAGAAGCCCTCGATCTTCTCGTTGACGCCGCCGATCGCCTGGATGTCGCCGTGCTGGTTGACCGAGCCGGTGACCGCGAACCCCTGGCGCACGGGCGTCTCGGCGAGCGCCGACAAGAGCGCGTACAGCTCGGCCGAGGATGCGCTGTCGCCCTCTACACCGCCGTAGCTCTGTTCGAACACCAGGCTCGCCGACAACGCCAGCGGCCGCTCGAGCGCGTAGCGGCCCGACAGGAACCCCGACAGGATGAGCACCCCCTTGGAATGGATCGGGCCGCCGAGCCGCGCCTCGCGCTCGATGTCCACCACGCCGCCGCCGCCCAGGCGCACGCGCGCGGTGATGCGGTGGGGCATGCCGAAAGAGAATCCGCCGAGCTGCATCACCGCCAGGCCGTTTACCTGGCCGGCGCGCTCACCGGTGGTGTCCACCAGAATGGTGCCGTGCCGCACCTGTTCCTGGAGCCGGCGGCGCACCCGCGAGGCGCGGCCGTCCTGCGCGTCGAGCGCCCGCTGCACGTGCGCGGCCGTGATGGCGGGTGCGGTGCTCGCAGCGGCTGCGCCCTGGGTCCGCTCCTCCCCGGCCGTGACGCTCACCGCGCCTCGATCCGGCGCCGGCGCCCGGGCGCCGGCCCAGTAGTCCGCCTCCCGCAGCAGATCCACCAGGCCTTGCAGGTGCAGGCCGAGCTTGCCGGCGTCCCCCGCGGACCGCGATGCGTGCTCGATGAAGCGCGCCACGCCGGTACGGTCCAGGGGCTTGAGCTTCTCGCTGCGGGCGAGCGTCGCCAGGAGCCGCGCGAACAGCAGGTCGGCATCCTCGCCGCGCTCCATGTCCTCCTCGAAATCGGCCTGCACCTTGAACAGCTCGCCGAACTCGGGGTCGAGCGCGTGCAGCATGTAGTACAGCTGCCGCTGCCCCACCAGAACCACTTTGAGGTCGAGCGGTATGGGTTCGGGCTCCAGCGATACCGTGCTCACCAGCGACAGCGCCTGGCCGAGCGATTCGATGCGCGCCTCCCGGGACTTGAGCGCGCGCTTGAGCGCCTCCCAGGCAAGGGGCTGCAACAGCACCTTGAGCGCGTCCAGAATCAGGTAGCCGCCGTTGGCGCGGTGGAAGGCGCCCGCCTTGATCAGGGTGAAGTCGGTGACCAGCGCGCCCATCTGCGACTGGTGCTCGGCGCGGCCGACGAGGTTGTCGTGCGTGGGATTGTCCTCGTGGACCACCGGTGCGCCCGCGCGGTCGTCGTGATCGACCAGCACGTTGACCCGGTAGCGGCGCAGGAACGACTCCCCGGTCTCGCGCTGCGGCAGCGGGACGCCGAACAGCGTCGGCTGTTCGCCTTCCTTGGGCTGCTGGAAGTACTCCGCGTGGTCGAGCACGTCCTCCTGGATGTCCGACAGGTACTGGCGCACCTCGTCGTTGTCCCGGTAGGCGCTCAACAGCTCCTCGATCAGGCTCGCCACCGCCAGCCGAGTGACCTCGCGGTTGAGCTCGCGCAGCTTGTGCTGCGCCTCGCGCCGGAACTTGGGCAGCTCGCGGATCACTTTCTCCAGCTCTTCCTGCAAGGCGGAGATCGCTTCCTGGATGCGCCGCTGCTCCGGCTCGGGCAGCTTCTGGAAGTCGTCGGGCTCCATCACCGACCCGTTCTTGAGCGGGGCGAAACCGAAGCCCGCCGGCGTGCGCAGCAGCGCGATGCCCTGGCTGCGGGCGCGCTCGCGCACGCCGCCGAAGGCGCGCTCCTGATGCTCTCCGAACTCGGCCTCGATCTCGCGCATGCGGCTGCGGTACTCGTCGGTCTCGAACGCCGCGGGTATGCCGGCCCGCAGGTCCTCGACCAGCCGTTCCATGTGGCGCGAGAACACGCGCGCGGCCCCCGGCGGAAACTTCAGCGCGTTCGGGCGGTGCGGCAGCGCGAAGTTGAACACGGAGCACCAGTCCGGCGGCACCGGCTGTGCCGCGGCGTGCTCCTGGAGGAAGCGGCGCAGCACGGTGTGGCGGCCCAGACCCTCGGGTCCCATCACGAACAGGTTGTAGCCCTCCCGGCCGATGCCCACGCCGAAACGGATCGCATCGAGCGCGCGCTCCTGGCCGAGCGCCTCGGCGACGTCCTGCAACTCGTCGGTGCTGCCGAAGGAGAACCGGGACGGGTCGCAGCGCCGGCAGAGGTCCTCGGGGGACAGCGCCTGTGGGGGCCCGATCGGCTCCTCAGACACGCGCGCACTCCAATGGGCGGTGCTGCATCAGCGGTACACCAGCGCGGGTATCTTCGAATGGGCGAGCACGCCGTGAGCCTGGCTGCCGTGCAGCAGTTCCGAGATGCCGGAGCGCCCGTGCGAGGCCATGAAAACCAGGTCGCAGCCGTGTTTCTGGGCCGCCGCGATGATGGCGCGGTAGGGCGAATCCGAGAGCGCCACGTCGGTGTCGATGCGCACACCGGCGGCCTGGGCGCGGCTCACCATGGAGGCCAGGATCTTTTCTCCATGGGTACGGGCGCGCTTCTCGTAGTCGGCGAGCGACTCCACGTTGCGGGCCATGACCTGGCCCTCGGTCGGAATCGGGTATTCCGGCAAGGCGGTGAAACCGGTGATGCGGGCGCCGATCGACTTGGCGAAATCCAAGCCCGCGGACACCGCCTTCTCGGCGACTTCCGAGCCGTCGGTCGGCAAGAGTATGTGCTTGAACATGACAACCTCCCTCGTTGTTTGGAACAGACCCCATGCAAGAACACTGTGCGCGCCCGCCGCCCGCAGTCGTTGACCAGGGTCAAGCAGCCGGCGCGCGGTGCGCCGCAAAGAGCACGCCTTGCCCGCAGCGTCGCTACCCGGCCGTGGCGCCGGCCGCGGCGAGAAGTTCCCCGCGAGCGCGGCCGCGGCGCTGCCGGCAGGGCACCCCCGCTCGCCCCCCCCCCGGTGGCGCCGTCAGGATCTCTGGCGATACACCAGCGTCGGGATTTCCCCGGGGGTGATCACGCCGTGCGCCTGGCTGCCGTGCAGGAACTCCGAAAGGCCGTGTCTGCCGTGGGAAGCCATGAAGATCAGGTCGCAACCTCTGCGGCTGGCCGCGCCGATGATCGCCTGGTAGGGCGCGTCGCTGAGCGAGACTTCCGTGGCGGCTTCCACGCCGGCGGAGCGCGCATCCGCGAGCGCCGGCGACAGGATGTGCTCGGCCTCCTGCCGGACCCGCTTGTCGTAGGCTTCGAGCGTTTCGTACTCCCTCGACAGGGTCTGTCCCAGGGTCGGTATGGTGTACTCCGGCATGGCGATGAACAGCGTCACCCGGGCGCGGATCCCCTTGGCGAATTCCAGACCCGCTTTCACGGCCCGGCCCGCGAGTTCCGAACCGTCGGTGGGGATGAGAATGTGCTTGAACATGGCAGCCTCCGTTCTTCGCCGCGGGTACGCGGATGCCGGGCGGAACCGGTTAGCGCAGAATGATACCGTGATACCGGCTTCGGGCGCGACGCGGGATCGCCGGCGGCGGGAATCGCCTGGCAAATTGACGTTAGGTCGCCGTAAAGATCCATCGTGCTGATCTTCGAATGGGACCCAGAGAAAGCTCAATGGGACCCAGAGAAAGCTCGCGAGAACGAGCAGAGACACGGGGTCTCTTTCGCAGAAGCTACAGAGGTTCTCTTGCGACGACCAGGCGTTCTCCGCCTCCGATCCAGATCACTCTGTGTCGGGGAGGAGCGTTGCCTGCTCTTCGGCATGGCCAAACGGGGCAGGGCCCTGGTGGTGTCCTATACTGAGCGGGGAGAACGCATCAGACTCATATCGGCCCGTCAAATGACCTCGCGTGAGCGTAGAGCATATGAGCAATGACACCCTGCGAGACGAGTATCCGGAAGAACTGATCAAGACAGGCGTTCGGGGCAAGTACGCGAAGCGTTATCGCGAAGGCACAAACGTGGCCCTAATTGAGCCCGACTTGCACTGTCTCTTTCCGGATTCCGTGGCCGTGAACCGTGCGCTGCGTGAGTACGTCTCTTCAAAGCGCGCGGCGACCTAACCGCGCAGCGCAGGCGGACGCGCGGGAAGCGTCGCGCTTCGTTTTGTCATCGCGGCCGCGCGCCGCTGGCTGCGAACGTTGGGCATCACTGACGCTGCGGAGGGTGCCCTAAGGCGGGCCGAGCTCGGAACATTGACACGGTGTAGCCAAAAGGCTACATTGCTTCGATGGTTGAACTTCGCAAGACGGAGCGATTTGCGCGGTGGGTTGATGGGCTTCGCGATCTGCGAGCCCGAGCCCGTATCCAGGCCCGACTGGACCGATTGGCAGAGGGTAATCCCGGCGACGTGAAGCCGGTCGGAGAGGGCGTATCGGAACTCCGAATCGACTACGGTCCCGGCTATCGCGTGTACTTTAATGCACGTGGCCGCACCGTGGTCATCCTCCTCGCTGGTGGCGACAAGCGGACCCAGGCCCAGGACGTGAAGATCGCACTGCGTCTTGCACGTGAACTATCGGAGTAACCAAATGGCAAAGACGAAAACCAGTCGCTACGACGTCGCCGAACACCTTCGCACACCCGAAGAGATGGCCGCGTATTTAGAAGCATGTATCGAGGAAGCGAACGGGGACGCCGCCTTTGTTGCAAAGGCGCTTGGAAGCATTGCGCGCGCGAAGGGCATGGCGCAGGTTGCACGAGACTCGGGTCTTTCCCGAGAGAGTTTGTACAAGTCACTTTCTGGAGAGCGCAGCCCTGGCTTCGACACGATCTTGAAGGTGGTCGAGGCTCTCGGGCTGAAGCTTCACGCGGAGGTGAAGTAAGGGCGGTGGAACTTGATGCCCAACCATGCCTTGCACCGGACAATCCACCAGCGGCGCTGCGCTTGCTGGTGTCCTGCCGGTAAAGGCGGTCGTTCGTCAACACGCGCGCTGCGCGGCCGAAGCACGATGGCAGTGTGCTTGAGCCGGGGTTCGCCCGCGCGCGGCGCGGTGGTGCGGGCCTGCCGGACGCCGTACGCCGTGACATGCTCGCCCTGCGGTCGTGCCTTTTCCGATCGCCGGGCGCCTTTCAATGGACTTTCTAGAGGGGCGCGGCCCCGGGAGCGACATCCATGGAATACAAGACCATCCTGGTCCACCTGGACCGCAGAGCGCGTAGCCGCGTGCGGCTCGAGCTCGCGGTCGATCTCGCCGGGACGTTCGGCGCTCATCTGGTCGGCCTGTATGCGGTCGAGGCCCTGCGTTTTCCCGCATACCTGCCCGCTCACGTGGGCAGCATGGTCGAGCAGGCCGAGGCGAACTACCAGGACGAGGCGCGGGCGATGTTCGAGCAGGCGGTGTCCCGGCGCCCGGGCCTGTCGGCCGAATGGCGCGCCGGGAGCGGTGACCCGGTCGGCGCGCTGTGCCTGTCGGCCCGCTATGCCGACCTGGTGGTCGCCGGCCAGCACGATCCGGATGCAAGCGGCGAGGAGGGCCTGCCGGAGGATTTCGTCGAGAGGGCGATCCTCGCAGCCGGGCGGCCGGTGCTGGTGATCCCCTACGCGGGGCAGTTCACCGCGTTCGGACGCCGCGTCCTGGTGGCCTGGAACGCGGCGCGAGAGGCTGCGCGGGCAGTCACCGATGCGCTGCCCCTGCTCGCGCGCGCCGACAGCGTCCAGGTGGCCGCCTTCGATCCGGACCGGCAGGGCGATCACGGCGAATTGCCGGGCGCCGACCTGGGACTGTACCTCGCCCGCCACGGCGTCAAGGTGAGCGTGGGCCAGCACTATTACCACGACGTGGAGATCGGCTCCCAGATCCTTTCGCGAGCGGCCGACACCGATGCCGACCTGATCGTGATGGGCGCCTACGGGCATTCACGAACCCGCGAGCTGATCCTGGGCGGGGCCACGCGCACGCTGCTCGACTCCATGACGGTGCCGGTGCTGATGTCGCACTGAGCCGCGAGCGCGCAGCCCGCGCTTGGCTCGACGCACGTCGATCCGCCTCGCACCCGCTCCGCTCTCGTGCGCCGGCGCGAGACGAGCGACAGAAAGCAGGGACGGTCGCGCACGTCGAACGCGGCCACATCAATCGAACGGCGCGGGCGGCGGGAACTGCCCGTAGCGCCGTGCTGCGCGTGCGCAGCCGTAGCGTCCCCTAGCGCCCCAGCCGGTAGTGGCTGCGGTTCAGGTATTCCACGATGTCGGCCTGGTCCCAGATCGTCATCGGCTTGCCGGTCTGCGCGGACCAGCGCGCGACCTCGGCGCGCAGCTGCGCCAGCGTGCGCACCGTGGAGCGGGCGGGACTGCGCTGGTGCACGCGCTCGTAATGACAGCCGGAGCACAGCGTCTCGTAGAGCAGCTTGCCGCGCGCGGCGTCCCCGGAGGACTGCGACAAGGCCTCGCCGCAGGCGAACAGGATGGCGATCACGGACAGCCGGCGCAGCTTCATCGGGCACCACCTTGGGAAGATGCGGTGAGTCTGCCCCGGCAGTCCGGGCGCGGATTGATCGGCGTCAAGCGCCGGCGCCGGCGCTTCGCGGTGGCTGCGAGCGCGGCGGTGGGTTCACGCTCGGCCACGAGGCCCGCGATGGCGAGATGATGTGCGTGAGCCATGTTCGTCTTCCGCAAAGTGGGTTTGGGAGACCCCATCCTCGGGCTTCCAATGATGGGACGGTCAAGCCCTGAATCGCGGTCCTTTCCCGTGCCGCATCCGGCTCCCGGCGGATCGCGCCGTGAGGCGCCGGTCCCCCGGCGGGCGAGGAGCGTGGAAAATACCCTCCGGTCGATGAATCCGCGGGCGCCCCGCCCCTCCCGACAATGGCCGACGAGCGCCCTGCGACAGTTTCCGAGGACGGCTGGCAGTTCTGGATCGACCGAGGAGGCACCTTCACCGACGTCGTCGCGCGCCGCCCCGGCGGCACGCTCGCGGTCGCCAAGCTCCTCTCGCAGGACCCGGCGCGCTACCGCGACGCGGCGCTGGCCGGCATCCGCCGCCTGATGAACCTGGGCCCCTCGGAGCCGATCCC